>JAUQYY010000320.1 GCA_030587505.1 Candidatus Sigynarchaeota archaeon | reverse complement strand
TATTGTGTCATCTGGTGCCGCAGCATCTATAGCTGGCTGAATTGCATCATAATGGTTCCGTGCAAGGTTCCAATCTACTTTGTACACGAAGATGTTCCCGTCACCTCGTTGGGTTCCATTCTTCTCTGAGCCGTAGAATAGGTACAGGTCGGAACCATCAACTAGGACATCAGGCCACATGTCCCACCAGTACGTTGTGCCGTAGCCGCCGTTAGTCACTCTGCTTCTGTTAGACCATGTGCTCAGATCAGTTGAGGTGATCGCTTCGATCCACTGGGCGTCCGTGGCTGTTTCCCAAGGTGCATAGAACAGAACGTATTCGCTGGCATTTTTGACCATTACAGGATCGCACATTACAGTGCCAGGAACATCAACAAGTAACTGAGGTGCGGCCCAGGCGTCTCCGGTGAGACCGTCTGTGGAAGTTGTGTACCAAGCCTTTCCTCCTACATTCCAGTTGCACCATACAACGTAGAGTTTTCCATCAGCCTCCATCGCTTTTGGGATGCCGTCGTTAGGTGACGGACCTATTCCAGTTACGTGAGTCCAGCTGGACCCGTAATCTGAACTCTTGATGGCTTCGATGCCGTTACCCTCGTAGAAAATCCATATTTTTCCATCAGAAGCTTGAAAGGCATCCACATGGCTTCCCGTATAACCAGTGTTGACAGGACCAGTCCATGTGGTTCCATTATCTGTTGATTTAAAGTATAGAATTGAATTGTTACCAGGGGCTGATGTAACTACCCAGATTGCTCCTGTATCATCATGGAAAGCGGCCATACCCCTTTGTCCTGTTGAACATGCTGTTAACTTTGTTTCAGTAGACCATGAAACACCATCTGTTGAAGTCATATAGTAGACGTCGTAAGAATCTGTATCAGGATTGTATGCGGGAGGAATATGCGGAGTTGCAGAAGCCGCCCTCACAAAGAATAACCAATACGTTCCGTAAGCCTTGAAAACACTTGGGTTTCGATCATAATGAGGGTCTGTTGTGAGTTGGAGGGGTTGACTAACTTCTCTTGTTTCCGTCGTAGATAAGGGAGAAAAACCATTCGTCAACGTCTCTGGTTTGGTGGATATAGCCAATGGGAAAATGCTTAGTGTAATCACTAATATCATCACTAGTACTAACAAATTCTTTTGCATTTCCTTCTCCTCTCTCAGACACAGTTAACTTAGTTAGTTAACAAAATAAGCTTTATGGAAAATTGTTCTACTAGTTTGTTCTAATGTTTTTCACTTTTGGCAATTCTAGAATTAAAACCCAAAAGAGACCCTCTGTTTCTCCATCCGTGTTTTATCAGTCTAATCACCGTGAAAATTGCTGTTAGAATAGGCATTAGAACCATGTAGAGTGCTAAGCTTTTTTCTTTTGCATCTCCTCTTACTGGAAGCGAATAACCTCCAACAGGCATTGGTATGAAATAAACGTGAAAAGTAAGCGTGTCCCATACAACGTTTCCCGCTATTTCAACGGTAGAAACGGCAGTCCAAGTACCATTACTACTTAAAAGATTAGGTATCCTAAAATGTATCATCGCCAAGCCAGAACTATCTGTTACGGCTAATAATATTAACACGGTTTCATTGAGGGGATTTAAAACTTGAAAGGCGACTAACATGTTCTGCATTGTACTATTGTTGTATGTTACTCGGGAAGTCAATTGAACGATCTCGCCAGTCATAAATTCTCCACCCGGCTCATCCGGCCCTATCCCGCCTTTTTGGGTGTAGATGTCTAATGCTCCGCCCTCCACCGGGGGATCAGGTCCTATTGATCTCCAGAAGTATATGGCGCTAATAGACATATGATCAATTGGCTCTAAGTCAGGGTTATACAATCGAATTTGGTCAAGTTTTAAGATACTTGCAGTGCATGCTTCCGGTGCTTGAACAGATTCAAAAGTAAGTAGCACTAAAGTTCCGTTGCCACTTAAAGATGAGATAGACTCAGGAAGCGACATGTTAACTGCAACAAAACCGTATGATTCGTTTCTCTCATAATTAAAAGCAGCTTCTTGAGGGAAAAAATTTCCTTGAACAACTTGTATAACATCTAGGAGAGAAGTATTATAAGTTATTGTCAACTCAAAACTGTGTAGGTTTTCAACGTTAGATATATTTACTGAAACCTCAAAAATCTGTCCTATTTCTCTGGCGGTACATACGGAAGGAGAAAGAAAAACATATGCACAAATTGTTGATGATTGACCGACGGATATAAAACAACCACATAGAAGCGAGAGTGACAATAAGAGTGTAAGCATAAACTGCAACAATCTGCAAGCATTAACTCTACCCCACCTTGGAAAGGTGGGTTTTCTATACACTAATATTCCCCCTCTCCATTTTAATGTTAGTTTACCTAATTTTTATACTTTGTGGATGAACTGTTATGCCACAAAAAGTTTAATCAAAATTGACTTCACGTTTTAAAGATAACCCGTATCTTTTTCATTTGCGTAATGTTTATTTTCGCTCTTTATTTGTAAGACATTGGATATATTTTGGTGGCACATACTTGCATAGGTACACTTTTTCTGTGGCTTTGTAGAATCTTATTTTATTTTTTCTGGCTGCTTCAGCGTCTATCTCTAAAATGACGGGTTCTTTTGTTCTTCTTAAGCCGACTTCCTTGGCTATTTTAACGGTTGGCGACAAGTGCACCCATCTGCGTTTCATGGGCTTAAGCCCGTTTTCTAAAATTTTGGAGGCTGCGTCTTCTGTTGTTCCGTGATAAAGCTTCTTCACTGTTTTATCTTCTTCCAGTTGGATTTCTACTGGTATCGTGTGCCCATACAAGGCTCTAATCTTGTCCCCAACTATTTCGAAACGTTTTTTGTCGCTTTTCTGTACGATTTCTCGGATAAAGTTCTCGTTTACTGGAAAGCGTTGCCTAACCTTGTTGAGAAGTTCTTTTAAGTTTACAAAGCCCTTTTTATCCATTTTCAAGTTTTCTGGATTATGTCTAAGAAGATAACTCATGTACCTGCTGACTCTTGTCTTCAAAAGTTCTCCGCTTTTACTGTGCATTTTATTGTCCTTTCCAGAACTCGTCTGGTGAAACTTCGTTTTTTCCCGTTGTGATTTTGTTGTAGGGGCAGACTTTAATGCATGTGGAGCAGTCTGTTCCGTTTTCATGCCAGAACAAATAGCACAGTTCGCTGTTTACATACCATTTCAGAGCTCCGGGATTGTTGGATTTGCATGCTATTTCAAAGGTTGGCTCGTCCTCCGTGGAGATGGCTTTTGCTTCGCAGTGTTTTGCGCATAACTTGCACTTTTTACAAAATTCTTTAACACCGAACTCTATGGGCTTGTCCGGTTCTAAAGGAAGGTCTGTAAAGATTTTGCAAAGGCGTACTCTTGGACCGTACTGGGGTGTTATTAGCAAGCCGTTTCTGCCAAGTTCGCCTAGTCCAGCGTCGATAGCTAAGGGTATGCTCAGAGCTGTGTCGTTTCCGCATTGGATTGCTTCGTATCCAAGATTTCTTATAAACTCTCCCATGCATGCTAAAATGAAGGCCATTTTCGAATAGCCTACGCCTGTGGCGGCTGCTGCTGGAGCCGCGGGGGAAGTGGCTATTCCGTCTGCATCCATTTCCACCGCCATGACAATGGCGTTTTCGAATTTTTCTGGGATTTGTGCTTCTCTGTAAAGCCATTTTCTGTTTAGTTTGCATATTCCAACGAGGGAAGCGCCGAAAAGCTTTGCCGCTCGTTTCACGTAAAGGCTCATTTGCCGCGGATTTTCTATTTTATACTTGTTTTTTGTCCAGTCTATTCCTATGGTGCCTGCTGAGGCTCTGTAAGGCTTAATTTTGTTTTTAGCGAAGCCACCTTCGAAGGCGTCGTGCACCGTCCATGAAGCATAAGCTAAGGCGAAGTCAACTCTTGAGTAGCCAGCCTTTCCTTTTTTAATTATGTTTGGCACGTTTTCGTCGTACATTAGCATGTAGCCTTTCCACGACGCGTCCCATACGATTCTTTCGAAGATTATGTTTTTAATGCTGAAATTTTTAAGCCTAGAACTGTCAACTACGTAGGGTGGTTTTTCCACTTTTCTGATTTTAAACTTTGGAAGTCTTTCAGTTTGATGGGCTTTCATGAGCTTGACTCTCACAGTAATATGGATATTGTGGAAGATTTAAAAGGAGTAAGGTTGAAGTTTGCTTGTGAATTCATGGAGTAGGTGGGGACTATGTGTATGAAAAACTGTTGTATCGGATTAGTTTTCTACCTGTCATAGAGATGTTCTAGTTAGGGTCTAACATTGTTCGGATTTTGAGTAAAACTTAAAAGCTGACTCTAAGATTAACTTTTTGTTCCGAGGGGGATGAGCTTGAGAGCAAACACTTCCCTTGTTTCCGCTGTTGTTAGAGGAGTTGAGAGGCGGATTCTCAATCACTTCATGGACTTGCTGATTATGTCGGCGTTATACTGCTGTGGCGGTCACATCAGCGGATACGACGTCATCAAGTATCTGCAGTTAAAGTATCATATTCTACCTAGCTCTGGAACTGTCTATTCCTGTCTTTATCATATGGAAAGGGAAGGGCTGTTGAGGGGAGAACAGAATGGTAGAAAAAGGATTTACACTTTAACGCAACGTGGTGCAGAAATTGCAAAGGCAATAATAAACGGAAAAGATAGAATCCTCAACTTCGTAGCCATGATTTTGCGGAAAAACGGCTCTAAGACTCTTCTACAACCTCTACCTTCAACACCTTTTTCATCCAAGGAATCACATGCGGAACCTTAGACAATTCCACAAATATTTCCCTCTCCAACTCCATATTCTCCACTTTTTTGCTTTTCTCCACAAGCGCCACTATGATTATGGCTTTCTTAGCCACCCTCCCACCCCCCAGAAAAATTCAGAAAACAATTTTCTCTTAAACTTTACTGAATCTCAATTATAGAACACTCTTCTGCTCAAGATTGAAATGATTCAAAATTATGCCCTGTTTTTTGTTCGGACTCGAAATCTGGCTTTTAACGGTTTTTAATCGAGATTTTCAGTTCGTAAGTTATTTTAATGCCGTTTTGCGGTTTGTTTTTGAGGGAACTGTCGTGGAAACCAGCCTTAAAAGGGTTAAAGTTAAACGCAAGCATAAAGAGCGAATCACGCATTTAGGTGTTGACTGGGTTTTGTTTAGGGTTGAGGCTTTACATGGAATGGTTGAGGAAGTTAACAAGGTGCTGGGAACAGGCAGCAGCCTAGTCTGGTATACTGCTGGAAAAGGGGCTGGAAGGTCAATGGCAAAAGTCTGGCAAACACATCTAAAAGAAGAAGAAAGCCTCAATGCCGTTTTCGACAAAATTGCGCGTTCATATGCTCGTTGGGGATGGGGCAGAATAGAAAAGACTTTCTTAAGGGAGAAAACAGGCGAGTTCATCATACGTATATATGACAACGCTTTTGCCAGAGGACAGTATTCTCAAGTTCCGTCATGCTACTTCCTTAAAGGATACATTGAA
>JAUQYY010000311.1 GCA_030587505.1 Candidatus Sigynarchaeota archaeon | reverse complement strand
GACAGAGTAACGGTGGATTCTGTTGACGTAAACGATTACGGTACTTTAGTTAGGAAAATAAAAACAGCAAACCCAGACGTAGTGGCCAATTCTGTTGGTCCATTTTACTTAACAGCAGGCAAAGTGTACAGAGCGTGTATAGATGCAGGAGTAGATTGCGTTGATATCTGTGACGACCCCCCCGGAACCAAGGAGGCTTTAGCCCTCCACGAGGAAGCTGAAAAAGCGGGTATAACCATTGTAAGTGGAGCGGGTGATAGTCCTGGACTTTCTAATATTGTGGTAAGTTATTGTGCAAATAGAATGGATCGCATAAATGATGTAAATATTTACTGGATAACACCCTGGGCTTTCGCTGGATTAGCTCAATTTTATCATGGTATTCACATGTACGCACATTCACATCAGTTTATAAACGGTAAACTCGTGGAAATGAAGGGAAAAGTTACAGTAGAGTTTCCATCTCCATTTGGCACAGTCGAGCTGGCATACTGCGACCATCCTGAACCCTACACAATTCCTATCTATGTTCAAGGTGTAAAAAATGTACGAAACGCAGGAACTATTTGGCCTAAACCCCCATTACCTCTAGAAGATATAGCCAATATTAGTACACTTATAACAGAACCTATGGACATCAAAGGCACAAAAATTAAGGCAACTGAATTCTTAGTATCGCTCCTTGAATGTATGAAAGAAAAACAGAAAAAATTCTGGGAGAAAGAAAAAGTACCTTACGATTTAGGTGCTACACGTGTTGAGATAATTGGTGAAAAGGATGAAACACCAAGAGAGTACGTTTTTTCTGGCATTGGCCAGGGACTTGGTGGTACCTCTAGAACTCTGGCAACTATAGCTAAGATGCTGGCTAAAAAAGAAGTGAAAGTTAAAGGTGCGTACGCTCCTGAAGGATGCATAGATCCCGAACTATTCATTAGAGAGTTCTCGGGCGGAAAATTAGCTTGGAAAGAAGTCCCACGAACATCCTACATTACTCTTGCAAGAATTTCTTAACGTAGATAAAAAAGGAGGGATGCATTAACATGAATATTTTAGTTTTAGGCGGAGCGGGCTACATGGGGTCTGAAATTGCTAACCAACTAGTCAAACGTTGCGATGCCGAGATAACTATCTCAGATATTGATTCAAAGGGTTTGAATAAGGTGGCCACCAAACTGGGTGATAGGGTAACTACACGCGTAATAAACGTTAATGACCTTAACGATTTAGTTCTACTGATGAAAAGCTCTGACATTGTGGTAAGCGCCATTGGGCCTTTCTACAAGTACGGTGTTAAAATAGTTAAAGCCTGCATCCAAGCAGGGGTAAACTTTGTTGATATCAATGACGATTACGATGCAACCCAAGAGGTTCTCTCACTCGACGAGGAGGCAAAAAAGGCTGGCGTCACAGCGGTGATAGGACTGGGAGCCAGCCCAGGATTTACAAATATGCTAGCTAAATATGGCGCCGATAAATTGGATAAGGTGCAAGATATTCACATATTCTGGTCGGAAAGCAGTGTAGACCCAACAGGTCGTGCGGCTATGGAGCATTGGTTTCATATAATCGCAGGAGAAGTCCCTATGTTTAAGGATGGAAAGTGGGTAAACGTTAAGGGTTTATCAGATCCCGAAGTTATAGAATTTCATTCCCCAATCGGTTCTCTCGAAGTTTATTACACCGGTCATCCAGAGCCTGTAACCCTTCCCAGATATATTAAAGGAGTGAAAAATGTAACAATAAAGGGTGGACTCTACCCGCCCAGTATAATGAGGGTATGGAAAGTTCTAACAGAAGTTGGTTTTGGGAGCAAAGAAGACTTTAGAATAAAGGATGACCTATCCATGCCTCTTAGAGAACTGTTGGTTAGACTCCTTCGTGCCATGCCACATTTCGCTCCAGAATTTTTCAATGAGTTATATACTCAAGCGACGGAAAAGTACCAAGGTTATGCAGGAGCCATCAAGGTCGAAGTAATTGGTGAAAAGCAGGGAGAAAAAATGCAATACACTTACGATATGGTATCTGATTCAGTAAGACTTGGTACGGCTATACCCGCAGCTTTAGGTACCATAATGATTTTGAGAGGCGAAGTTAAGGTTGATGGCGTTTTAGCTCCTGAGGGGGCCATTGATTCCAAAATGTTCATTTCAGAAATAAAAAATGAAACAAAAATATACGAAAAATGTGTAAGAATAAAAACTCTATAGAGGAGGTGTATTCAATGAGCGAAAAAATAGACCCGTATCTGATGATAATACTGCCAAGAATGTTCGAAGCCATTTCGCGTGAAATGACCTTCACACTGTTGAGGTCGGGTAGGTCGGGTGTAATAAATACAGCCAGAGATTTCTCATCTGCCATAGTAACAGGTGACGGTCGCTTATTCATGATTGAAGAGGGACTTCCAGTTCACCTCGGAACCATACATCTTTCTGTGCAAGAAACGTTAAAATTATTCGATGACTTAGCACCCGGGGACTGCATTCTTAATAATTGCCCCTACACTGGCAACACCCACCACGCTGATTTTACAATCATGGTTCCAGTGTTCTACGAAGACGAACTCGTATTCTGGGCTGTGAATAGAGCTCATCAGGCAGATGTAGGAGCTCCGATTCCAACCACATATCCTTTCACCGCCTCAACCATATATGAGGAAGGTCTACACTTTCCGTGTGTAAGGGTACAACGAGATTACAAAGATATAAAAGATATAATTAGAATCTGCAGAATGAGGATACGTGTACCAGACCAGTGGTATGGAGACTACTTAGCCCAAGTTGGGGCAGCAAGGGTAGGAGAGAGGAGAATCGTAGAGCTGTGTGATAGGTACGGTATTGATACGTTAAATGCATTTGTTGATGAGTGGCTCGACTATAGTGAGAGACTAATGGTGGAAGAAATAAAGAGCTTGCCTAAAGTGACCATAGAACACGAAACCAAACACGATCCCCCAATCATGTTTCCGAACGGACCCTACAGCCTCCCAGGAATAACCCCCGCTGTTGCTGAGGGGATACCACTAAAAGTTAAGATTACAATAGATCCAGATGAGGCGCGTATAACGGTCGATCTTAGAGATAACATCGAGAACCAGCCTTTTGGTTTCAATTTGTGCTATGCTACTACTCTTACAGGCGCATACACGGGTATCTTTAACAATCTTAGTCCCGAATTGCCTCACAATGAGGGAGTTCTGAGGCGAATCACCGTATTAGTAGATGAGGGCAAAGTTGCGGGTATACCTAGATATCCTGCTAGCACAGCTGTATCAACAACAAACCTTTGTGACAGACTTGTTAATCTAGTCTCATCAGCATTCGCCAAATTGGGACCACCTTGGGGAATGGCGGAGGGGAATCCTGGAATGCCAATTTCCGCTGCTGTAATATCCGGATACGATTGGCGCCGCCCTGGCACTCCTGGCCAAATCAATTATATTAACCAAATCATCATCACTGGTGGAAGCGCAGGTGGGCCTGCAGTAGACGGTCACGATGGGTGGGTAACTTACGGTATTCCAGTTACAGCTGGAGTGTTATACGTGGACAGTGTTGAACTCGACGAGCAGAGATTTCCAATCATCTTTAAAGAACATGGAATCGTGAAGGATAGCGCTGGTGCCGGCAAAAATGATGGGGCACCAAGCGGGATTCTTATCTATGGTCCAAGAAAGCACCCAATGACGGTAGCTTATGTTTGTGATGGAATCAAATTTCCTCCAAAGGGTGTTCTAGGCGGCGAACCCGGTCATCCAATGGTAGCGGCGAAGATCGACACCGAAGGAAAGGAAATAGAACTTCTAGGAATGGGAGTGGAAATCGTGCAGCCAGGCGAATTTATCAAGTCCGTAATAGCTGGTGGCGGTGGGTATGGTGATCCCTTGGAGAGAGATCCGGAGCTTGTTAAGATAAGAGTTAGAGATGAGTGGTTGTCTCCGGAAAAAGCTCGTGATGTTTACGGTGTAGTGCTCAAGAATGTTGAGGATCCGGAGAGGATAGAAGTAGACTATGAAGCAACAAAACGTATGCGCGAAGAACTAAAAAAGAGGAGGTGATGAAATGAGCTACAGGATTTCTATAGATGTGGGAGGCTCCTTCACCGATTTACTGGTTTTTGATGAAAAAACAGGAGAAATACAAATACATAAAACGCCCACAACGCCACGTGACTTAAGAGAGGGTGTCATAAATGCTATAAAACTCGCCTCTGAAAATCTTAACGTTAGTGTGGCTGAGCTGCTTAGAAAGACAACTATCATCATCCACGGTACAACTGCTTCCACGAATGCTCTTATCGAAAGAAAAGCAGCTAAGGTGGGAGTTATTACAACAAGAGGATTTAGAGATGTTTTACTAGCTAGAGAAGGAGGAAAGGAGCAACCTTTCAATTGGAAAATTGACTATCCTCCCCCCTACGTGCCTAGATATCTAACTTTGCCTGTAACAGAAAGGATAAACTCCGAGGGTGAGGTAGAGATTCCTCTTAATGAGGATGAAGTACGAGAGGTGATTCGAAAACTTAAGAAATGGAATGTTGAAGCAATTTCAGTTTGTCTCTTATGGTCTTTCTTAAATCCCATACATGAACAAAAAATAGGCGAAATAATTGAGGAGGAGTGGCCACAAGTAGCCTACGACCTTAGTCATAGAGTGAATCCCATTATCCGTGAGTATCGCCGATTCATCGCAACAGTCATTAACAGCTCACTGCGTAAAATTATGGGTGAGTATGTTTACAACCTAGAGAATTGGCTAAAAGAAAACGCATTCGCAGGAAGTTTCTATGTAATGACATGCTCCGGTGGAGTATTAGGCTCATCAGAAGTTGTAGATAGGCCAATATTTACTGTTGGTTCCGGTCCAAGCATGCTTCCTATAGCGGCTTTAAACATTGGTACTCTAGAAAAAGGTGCAACTAGCGTCATCGGAATCGATATGGGTGGAACCAGTTTTGACGTATCTTTTGTTAGGGATGGTGAAATAATTCTCACTCGAGAGGCTAAAGTAAACCCTACAGAAGTAGGAGGAGATAAGCTAGGAATAGCGAAGGTGGATGTTGAGAGTGTAGGGTCTGGTGGGGGTAGCATCGCTTGGATTGATCCAGCCGGATATCTACATGTTGGTCCGCACAGTGCCGGAGCCGAGCCGGGGCCTGCGTGTTATGGTTTGGGAGGAGTAGAACCTACTGTGACCGATGCAAATCTGGTGCTTGGCTATCTGAACCCAGAATACTTCTTGGGAGGAAGAATGAAGATTTATCCAAGTGAGGCAGAAAAAGCGATAAAAGAAAAATTAGCAGACATACTCAACATAGATTTAATAGAGGCAGCTAGTCGCGTTTACGTCACCGCTAATTACGATATGATAGTTGCTTTAAGAGATTTAGCTACACGAAAGGGTGTCGATCCTCGCAAAACGCTTTTGGTTGGTGGCGGTGGCGCCTTTGGTATTCATGTAGCAGAAATTGCAAAAGAGCTTGGCGTGAAAGAAATCATAATCCCAAAAATGGCTGGAACTCTAAGCTCTTATGGAGGACTAGTTTCGGACATAAAACAGGACTTCAGAGCGTCTCACTACACTACAAGTGATTCCTTTGACTTTAAAAGCGTAAACCGTGTTCTAGAAACGCTTGAAAAACACGCTAAGGAATTTTTAGAAAAAGCGAAAATAGCCCCTGAAAATAGAGAGCTAAGGTATTTTGTGGAAGCTAGGTATCCATACCAAGTCTACGAACTAGATGTGCCATTAAGGACTAGTAGAATAACAGAGGAGAATTTACCACAACTAATCAACGATTTTCATGACGCCCACTTTAGATATTACGCTGTCAGAGATCCCGAATCACATATTGAATGTCTTGCTTGGCGAGTAAGCGGAATCGGAAGGCTCCCAAAACCCCAAGCTGTAGAGTTGCCCTATGTGGGCGAGGATAGTTCTTCTGCTCTAAAGGGTGTTAGGGATGCTTACTTCAGAGAGAATGGAGGACTCGTTGAAACGTCAGTCTACGATGGAGAAAAGCTGGGATTTGGCAACAAAATTGATGGTCCAGCGATAGTGGAAGAACCTACAACTACTATAGTAGTCCCTCCGAAAAGTAGTTTGAGTGTTACAAAATATGGCAATTACCTAATAAGAGTTACCTAATACCGGACGTAAAAAAGAGCGACAATGAACTTGTAAGGGGCACTCAGGTAGAAAGGAAACGAAAAAGTAGATTCTGGAGGTGAATCAAATGAGTCATTTCAAGACTAGTGAGAAAAATGTACTAGGGAGAATCTTGGATGAAAAGGCGGAGAAAAATAGGGATAAGACCTTTCTAATTTTTGATGATCAGGAAATATCTTACAGAAAGTTAAATGAGACAGTCAACAGAGTCGCAAATGGATTTCTTAAGATGGGTGTTAAAAAGGGAGATAAAGTTGCAATAATGATGGAAAATTGTCCAGAGTACATTTACACATGGTTTGCTCTTTCGAAAATCGGTGCCATCGAGGCTCCTCTAAACGTTTTCCATAAGGGTGACCTTCTTCAATATTTAATCGACTATTCCGATGCAAAAATCTTGGTATTAAGTGAAACTTTTGCTCCTCAAGTTAAAGAAATCGAAAATGATCTTCCCAAGGTTGAGAAGGTAGTCATTCATCCTTTTCAGTCGGAGCAAACGTTTGAGAGCTTCTCCTTAGAACCATACCAAAAGTTGCTCGATAATCCTGCCGCTTCCCCACAAATACCTGTCAAATACAATGATTTAATGGCGATTCTATTCACATCTGGTACGACTGGGCCCTCCAAAGGAGTTATGGTGACACACAATCAAATGCTATTCCAAGGATTTATGTACGTTCACATAAGTGGGTGTACACCCGACGATCGAATGTACCATTATCTACCGTTGTTTCATGAAGCCGGACAGTGCGGAGGCACACTAGCTCCTTTACTCGCAGACGCCACCATTGTACTGCGGAAAGGATTTAGCGCAACAAGATTTTGGGATGAAATTAGAAAATACAAAGCTACCTTGACAGGAGGCTTTGAGCCCATTTTAAGAATTTTGTATAAGATGCCCAGAAAACCGGATGATAATAAACATTCTTTAAGGTTATTCATATGTGGACATGTTCCTCCTGATATACAGGAAGAGTTCCAAAAGAGGTTTAATGTAAAACTAATTGACAGCTACGGTTTGACTGAGACAGACTGTGTAATAACCACAACTTACGAAGATATCAAAATTGGATCATGCGGCAAAGCCCATACAAAATATTTTGATGTGAAACTTTTTGATGAAGACGACAATGAGGTTCCCATAGGTAAGCCAGGCGAAATAGTTGTACGACCCCTCATACCATACATCATAATGGATGGATACTACAAGATGCCAGAGAAGACTCTAGCTGCGTTCAGAAATCTCTGGTTCCATACGGGAGACGTAGCATATAAAGACGCTGAAGGATACTACTACTTTGTTGACAGAAAAAAGGACATGGTTAGAAGAGCGGGAGAAAATATCTCATCAAAGGAAGTAGAGAGGATAATAAATTCGCACCCAAGCGTTAAAGAATGTGCGGTTGTTGGGGTACCTGATGAAATCGTTGGTGAAGAGGTTAAAGTAGTGGTGGTGTTAAAGGAAGGAAAAAAACTCGAACCGGAAGAGTTAATAAAGTACTGCGATGAAAAAATGGCATATTTTATGGTACCAAGATACGTTGAATTCTCAGAAAATCTCCCGAAGGAACTAGATGGCCATAAAGTGATAAAAGAACTACTAAAAAAGGTTACACCGGAAACATGGGATAGGAAAAAAGCCGGAATAAAACTAAAGAGAGAATTAGAAAAAGAGAAACAACAAAAACCGTAAGAATATCGTACCGAACATTTGAAAAGCGCCAACACAGGCAAGACCGGGCTGGCATATGGTTTGCAAAAATAAGACCACTTAGTGAGCTAAGGTCTCTGGGAACCAGCCAGTTCATAGGGCTGACCTCAGCACCTGTTTTCTGGAAATACGCCGGAATGGAATCGTTCGATATGGATTCAACCGAGTCTATGGTCAACAGCAGGCCCGTTGACGAGCGGACCGCGGTTACCGCTTTTTCGGGTTCGGGCTCCACCCGGACACGATTAACGCGGTTAAGAAGGCGAAAGACCTCGGAGCCTTCACCGTTGGAGTGGTGTCTGTTGATGAGTCTCCCCTAACCAAGATCGTGGACCACAAAATAGTGGTGTGTGCGGAGACCTACGACACTGGTGGCTCCGACACGTTCCACCTCTTCTCGTTTCCGGCTCCCTCACAAAACTCCCTACCAGAAAAATTAAATTCTTCCACACAACAAGGCTTTAAGGGACCAGCCTCCTAATACTTTTTAGGGCACCAAAAGCTCGGCGAACTCACAAATCACGTTTTCCAGCGGCCTTGGAACCAAAAGAGTTACCGCGGTTTCAGCCGTGCGGAGAGGCAAGGGCTAGGCCTTCCTCAGAGTGTGGGTGCCCCACCGGAGAAGAAGAGTGGAGAGATCACTGTTGAAAAGCGAAAGGACTGGAAAGGGAACCCCTGAGGATAGAACCTTCACGTATCTTAACAGTAGGATTCACACCCGTGAAAGCTCAACCCTAATGTTTTCCACCGTGGCTGCCTCCGCATCACTAGTCCTCCTCGGCATCTGATGAGCGTTGAAAACCCTCTGAGCGTGCTACCCTTATCCCTGCTTTACACTCCCGTTGCAGCCTGGACCATCTACCACATTTTTCAGGGCTTGCACAACTGGATTTTCTACACTGGAGTCGCAGTCGTCGTGATTGGAATAGTTTACCGTGAACTCACAATGCACACCGTAGACAGGGAAGACTACGAGGCGCTGGAGAGCAGCGGGGTTGACCTCCACCAGACAAGACTGACAAGCATCCTTGACCTAAGCCTCCCCGAAATCCTTAAAGAGACGCGGAGCCTCATGCTAGGAATATTCTTCTTCCTTGTGCTGGACGCGTGGCTTACCTACAGGTATCCTCCCGCGATACCCCTCATGCACCTGGTGCTCGTGCTCGGCATCCCCCTCAGACTAACCCTCCTGGAATTCCTGTACGCTAGGAAGAGCGTAGAAGAACACGCCACCACCGTGGAAAACAGCAAACCAAACAGCTACGAGGAACCCGAGCCAGACTTGCACCAATCCGGTTCGAATCCAAAACACTAACTGGTCTGAGATGCAGCTCAGAGAACCCTGCCTAGTACCCAAAAAAGCCGGCTACGTTTCACCTATAGGCTCATTCTCTCTGAGAGTCTGTGATTCTTGGGGTCATGGAATGACTACAGCCACTGTACTACAATGTCGATGAGGTCCATAACCCTCAGACCGTTTTTCCCCTGCTGTGTTTTCAGCGCATCTGTGAATCCGCTTTCGCAGGCGGGGCACGCGGTCACCAGGACCGACGCACCGGTTGATTGTGCTTCCCTGATTCTCTCCTCCGCCGTTCTCTTCGAGAAGTCTGGAAAAGCTGTTTTTGCTCCACCGCCTACACCGCAGCACCATGAGGCCTCCCTTCTCCTCGGCATCTCAACGAGTCTCACTCCCTCAAGAGACTCCAAGACTCTTCTCGGCTCGTCGTAGATTCCGCTGTACCTCCCCAAGTGGCATGGATCATGGTAGGTTACCAAAACCTCCTCGTTTCTTCTCCCGTTGAGGCGTAGTTTTCCTTCGTCTATTAGGCGAAGCAGGAGTTCGGGTGCTGTGATACACTCGAAATCGGGTTCCACGCCGAGTATCCTTGGAATCTCGTGTTTGAACGC
Organism: Candidatus Sigynarchaeota archaeon; assembly: GCA_030587505.1. GTDB lineage: Archaea > Asgardarchaeota > Lokiarchaeia > Sigyniarchaeales > Sigyniarchaeaceae > Sigyniarchaeum > Sigyniarchaeum tengchongense. Next base: position 517 of record JAUQYY010000311.1, on the reverse strand, counting down.
CCGGTAGCAGGCCGGACACGTAAAAAGTACTGTTTCAGCTCCAGCCTCGTTAACCCTCCTGAAAGCCTCTTTGAGGTAGTCAACGATTATGTCTTCCTGTCCGGTTTTAATCAGCACGTGCGAGCAGCAGGGCTCGTCTGGCAGTAGCCTGAACTCTGTGCCTGTTTTCAGTAGCAGCTTAACCGTGTTGGCTGCGTGCGAGGGAACGTTGTCAGAGTACGCGGGGACGCAGCCCACGAAATACAGGAGTGAGGCGTTCCTAGACAGGTTTTTACCGCCGATTAGGTCCGCCACACGCTCGTGCCTCTTCTCCCTGGGCATTCCCTGCGGGTTATCATATTCCAACACGTTCTGGAGCAGCGCCCTGTGCGCCGGGTGCGGACCCACCCCCATGTTAACTAGGCCCCTACGCACCTCCGTGAAAATCTTCAGGGGGCTTTTCCCCGTCAACTCTCTACACTTGTAGTCACACGCACCGCACAACGTGCAGGAATAAAACCTCTCCATAACCCTGTTC
>JAUQYY010000304.1 GCA_030587505.1 Candidatus Sigynarchaeota archaeon | reverse complement strand
GGCCGAGGATACGGAGGGGAACAAAAAGGAAAGCGAAAGGTTCGGCGTGGCGGCGAAAGGCGAGTTCGGGATGCCAAAGCCCTTCCTCGAAAGGAGATACGCCATGTTCTCTATCCCCTTCCTCGCCGATCAACCGGAGATAAGCTTGCTCCTGAGAGGGCTGAAATACAAAGAGGAATGGAGACTCTACAGGTGGGAAGGGGAGGGATACGTCGAGTATCCAAACGTCTCAGGGGCAGAGCCCGGAACAGCATTCTGGTTGGCTGTGAAGGAACCGATCCAGGTGAAGGCAACCGGCACGACGATCAACCCGGCCAAGGCTTATAGGCTGAGCTTGAGAAAGGGATGGAACCAGATCGCAGATCCGTTCGCCTTCCCCATCAAACTGGGGGAGTGCTATGTGGAGGCCGAAAGCAAGAGGGTTCCGTTCCTCGATGCGGTCGATCTGGTCGAACCCAAGGCCTGGATCTGGCAGGACGAGACGGGGGATGACCTGAACAACGGCAGGTATCTGATACTGGATAAGCCCTCCTCTACACTGAATCCGTGGGAGGGATGCTGGGTTTACGCCTTCTCCGATGTCGAGCTCGTATTTGCGCCGGGCGAATCTTCGGTGGGAGGTGCTCCCGGCTTTGCGGGCTGGCTCGTCGTCATAGATCTCATCGCCGAGGATGGCGCCGACAGGGGGAACCTGATAGGCTGCGCCCCTGGGGCATCGGATGGGCACGACAGATACGACGCTTTAGAGCCCCCATCGCCCTCTCCTGGCGTATCCTTGACCTTCCCTCACCGCGATTGGGGCATCCATTCGGGGGATTACATGGCAGATATCCGACCGGAGGGGGTTGAGGGGTATATCGTCTGGATGGTGGAGGTCAGGTGTGAGCCTGGAGAGGAGGCGATCATTCGATGGAGGGGAGATGTCCCTGAGGGCCGTCGGCTTTATCTGGAGGATCTCTCAAGCGGGATGAGGGTGGAGATGGGCAGCAGAGGCGAGTATAGGTTCAGGGCGGAGGGTTCGGTGAGCTTGTTCAGGGTCAGGTTGACCGGGAGGGATCTTCCGATGGAGATAGAGGGGTTTGTGCCGGGGGAGACGGTTCTGTTTCAGAACTATCCGAATCCTTTCAACCCAGAGACGTGGATACCGTTTGGTCTTTCGGAGGATGGGAGGGTTGTTTTGGAGATCTGGGATCTGGGGGGGAGGCTGATAAGGAAGTTTGATTTGGGAGAGCTTCGAGCTGGGCTTTATTTGAGCCGTGAAAGAGCTGTGAGATGGGATGGGAGGAACGAGCTGGGGGAGAGAGTTGCCAGCGGAGTTTACGTTTACACATTGAGGATCAATGGGGAAACTCTTCAGAGAAGGATGATAGTGACTAGATAACTCATTTCTCGATGCATGCCTTCACCGCAGGGATAGGGGAGGAATTAGGGGGTAACTAGGAATTAATTGAAAGCATGTGTGAAGGCGAGGAGAGGATGAACACATAATCACACCAAGAGATTAAGCTGATTTAGTGAGTTAAACCAAGTTTAACAATTCCACAACTGCACTTTAGTTACACACCGTCTGTTGGAGAATTAAAAGTCTAATTGATGCTGAATGACGACTTGACCTTACTTTAGTGTCTAATGTTGATTTCCACGCAAGGAGAAGCGAATGAACAATGAATGATAATGAACGTTTTTCTCCAAAATTAGCTTATGTAATCTCATATGGAGATTTTTCTGGAAAAAACGTTCATTATTGTTCATTCCCTTGCAAGTAACCCTATTCCACTGTAGAACCAACCCTTAGCTTCTCGTCTTTTTTCAAACCCCCTCTCTCTCATGCGGCGTCCGAACATCTGAGCGCTCATTGGACTTTCCCCGTTTTCTTCAGCCCATCTTCGATACTCTTGGTAAAGCTCGCTCGCTTTCACCTTTGCCTCTGGTTTTTGGACGCAGCGCTCTTCTAGAAATCTCTCAATTACGTCTGACTCTCGCCTATATTCCTCAGTTGCAGTCTTTACCTTCTCCACAGGATCGAGCCCTCGCTTTTGCCATTCGAGGCATCCTCTAACCGCCCAGAGGAGGATCCCCGGAAGCTCTTCTCTAAGCTCAGCCAGCAATTCTTCCTTTGGTTGCCAGTTACCCTGATCAGGTTCAAATCTCGCTTCAAATGGTATCAGCTTTATTCTCCTCCACATTGCGAGGGTGGTATCTCTGATGATTGGCTTATGGTTCACCGCCCACCAAATTTTCGCTATTGGATAGAACTCGAAGTAATCCCTGTGGAGAAATCTCGCTGTGAGGCGATCGCCTCCTGTCAGAGCTTTTACTCTTTCTTCATCGAGTTGTATGCTCTCCCTGACTTCAATAGATTTAGCCAGTCTAGCCCCAGCGAGCTTTGCTAAATCGGGGGAGGGAGCTTCTCCTTTTTCCATCCCCCTCCTGAACACGCTGGATGGAGCTACAACAGCATATTCTCCAAGGAGCCACTCTAGAACGGTTAAAAATGTCGATTTTCCATTTGCCCCTGTCCCATAGCAGATGAAAATCACCTCTGGCATCAGTCCTGTTAAGCTATACCCAATGGCGCGCCAGATAAAATCAATTAGCTCCTCATCACCTAGAAAGATTTCTCGAAGAAATCTCTCCCATCTAGGACACCTAGCCGTTGGATCGTATCGAATGTTAGTCGATCGATGGAGCATATCCTCAGGCTTGGAGGGTCGAAGCTCACCAGTTCGCAGATCTACAACACCGTTGGCACAACAGAGGAGCCAAGGATCTTTATCGAAATCTGTATACCGAACTGTTAGAAAGGCAGCAGCTATGTTAAGAGCGGCGTTGAGCCGAGCGTTATTTTCGGAGGACAATGCCCATTTCAAAGTTTTAGCTCGCTTTTCCTCATCCTCAATGGAGATAGCTGCTCTTGCTCTTAGTCTGGCTACTTCTAGCATGGCTCTTAAGGCTGCCTCATTATCCTCAATCCATCTAACACCATCCCATCGAAACCAAGTGCCTTTCTCCTTCACCCACTTGAAATGGGAGCCGAAGATATCTCTGAAGCATTCAGCGTTTCCTGCGTCTGTGAGATTGCGTTGGATAAGGATATCCACTGTTTGAGGATCAAGCTGGACTTCCTCAACTTGAAGTCCCGATGGGGTGATTTTTCGTTTCTTCTTAATCCCTGGGATAGCTGGCTCGCGCGGTTCCCTTTTGTAAGCTGATCGCAAACTGGAGAGAGCTTCTTCCACTGTGTAGGGGTGGCTTCCCTGTGGAGCACATTTAGCATACTCTACCATATAGCTCTCGGCCTCAGATTCATCTAGACCTAGATCCCTGAGCTGACAAGCAAGCCAGAAACCCACGTTGTTTCTGCAACCAGGTGCTGTTATTTCTAGGGCTCTTGAAAGATAATATTCTGCTGCTTTATGAAGGGTGTCATCGGAACATTTCGCTTCCACCCTTCGGATTATATCTCGTCCCTGCTCAATGTCTTGTTTTCCAACCGTCCTAACTCCATACTTATCAAACCAATTGATGATTTCCCTCAGCTTCCTGAAGGGAATCTCCAGCACCGGCTTATCATTTAAAAATTGGTAATGCCTGCCCGAAGGATGCAGGGAAGGAGGAGCAACTACATAATGCCCATTTGCCCTAAGCTCTGCGGCTGCATCGCCTATATCTGGGAACTTCCACTCTAGGCGTGTCAGCTCCTCTGGCATATCAGGACAGCGCAACCAAATGTGAAGTTTACCACTTCCAGTCATAACTCTGCGGGTCCGATATGCAATTTCAGGCCACGCTTCCTCAAATCTGGCTGAGATTTCAGCGCAATCCTTACCGTCGAAGTCTAGCACAACCAATCCGTTGCTGATCTTACCGCAAATAACAGCGATGCCTACATTTTCTTGGAAGAGCTCTCTCAATTCCTCCTCTGTAGGCCTGCGTTTTTGGAACATTTGCCACGAAAATCGTCTTCTGTTTATAATGGCAGGACGCTTGGAGCCGTGTTCAAGAGGAAAAACGGAGAAAGCCTCTCGGAGATACCTGATGGCAGCTAGCAGTATTGCCGTCTTTTTCTCATCTCTAGCGTGTTTTTCTTGTGGTATAGTAGTGGTCATTCATTATTCACCCCCCATCAATTCGGCTACTACTGTGAGAAAGAATCTCAATTCTTCCCTGTCTTCTTCTGACAGAGAGGTTACTTTTTCAATTTTGCTTTTCAGTTCTTTAGCCCACCCTGCAAGATAAGCGGAAACTACTTCTAGCTGTAAATCAGATCGAGTGTCCTCTAAAGACTTTTCGCCTCCATGAGCGATCCACCACAGCACAGAGGCAATATCGGCGAGTATCAGAGCTTCTTCCTCCTTTTCCTCTCGCTCTAACATCTCAAGCAATCTTTCTGCTCGGTCAGCTAGTTCACGTTTCAATCCCCCACTATACTCAAAACGATCTTTGAAGAGAGGGGTAAGATCGGAAAGATCCGGCACTTCTCCGGTTTCCTCAGCTTCTCTCCATCTACTGCGGATCTCCTTCTCAATATGATCTTGTAGCTTGTTTGCAAATTCGTATCGAATTCTCTCAACTAGTTTCTGAAACCTGGGGTCTTGCGAGTGCCAGTTGCGAAGGGTTCCGTAAGAGATACCTACGCGTTTGGCAATCTCCTTGAGTGTAGCATTGCTTAAGGCTACCTCAAGGGCTGCTTGTGCTTTCTTTTCAGATATTCCTTCTGGTGGGGTCCACTCGCGTGTGAACTCTGCCCTTAATGTGGTGAAATACCTTCTCACGGGCTTTCACCTCCCTGGTCAGATTTAACATTTTTAACCCTAAAAGTCAATAATGTCATCACAGATAAGAACAACCGGTGCGGAGCAACTAAACATCTTAGTTTCTCCAGGCTTATTGACGGGTTTCTCAAGAACTGATAAAATCTGAACTCATTGCAAAAATGGGAGATGTGCTGGTCTAAGGTGAGGGGGACGAAGGCTCACACTCTCAGATCCTGTCGGCTGTTTGAAGCTGTATGGAGCAAGAGGCAGGCCATACAGGTTTGTCGATGAGACGTATCTCAGGGGCAGGCGTAGGGTAGGATGAAGAGCTTCAGGAGGTTGACAGTCCATTATGAGAGGCTTGTTGATACTTTCATGGGGCTTGTTTCGCCTGTTTCTCTCTTAATCGCTTTGAGATTTTTGCAATGAGTTCATTGTGAGGCTGAGTTCAATAAGACCGTTAGGAAAAACGGGGCTACATTATCTGACAACAACAGGCTTCGGCGTTGAATTTGCTAAAGTCATTGATGAGTATACAGGCGAAAGAGCGACAGCACGTGGGATGTATTTATCGGCGGGAGTAGGGATTTTCAAACCAATAAAATTGGAATCTGGCTCTACGCTTTCTCCTTTCGCGGGAGTAGCAAACACTTATAGCTGGGTGACTATTGAAGCGGAAGGACTTAGAAACACAAATAGTGATAGTGCTTTCTCTGGCCAAATAGGACTTAGCATTGGAATATTGCCTAGCATAGATCTTATTGGTAGTGTTGTGTTTTCATTTGAGGAGTCCTACATGGTATACAGTGTTTATCTTTCGTTTCACCCGATTACTTCCAGTAACAAATAAAGCAGGGCTTTACGAAACAATAAGTAGTGTTAAGGATTTTAGCAGTTAGCGTTGGGAAGTTTCTCCTATGGAAAGGCTGTTCGGGAATTGTGAAGGAATAAAGCTTGACTGTTTCCGATAACATGGATTATGTTAAGTTGAGAACCGCTTTCTTCGTCGATACCCACTGTAAGGCGGGGGTTTAGCGTATCGCACCGATTGGCACCCCTTATGATACTGCCCCGCTTCTGTCAGTCGCTCAACCCCCGTCTTACGATGGGGTGTAACTTGAAATCACGGTCGTTATGCGACGCGTCAGAACCGCCTCAGAGGGCCTCATCGGGGCGGCCTCCCCTTGCGCCGGAGCTCCACGTAGACATGAGCAAACTCCCTGGCCACTTCAGAGGTTATGGGCACGATTTCGGTGACGCTTCCTATGACCTCTCGGTAAAGCCTCTCCAGCTCCCGTCGCCGGCGCTCGCTTCTCACAAGCTCAATGCCGGCGAGAAGCTCAGCTTGAGTTACGACAGACATGTAAACCTCTGCTTCCTCCGGCAATCGCCGAAAACAGGTGATCACCCCCGGATGACCTTCCTGCAGGTAGCTCCAGTGGTTGGTGTCCAAGAGATACCTCACCGCTCCTCCTCCCAGAGGCTGGGGTCGATGCGCCGGATTTCAGAAACAGCTTTGCGGATGAGCTCGGCCTCCTCATGTGAAAGCGTTCCGACAAGCAGTTGGAGGATGAGCTTCGGGGAACCTTTGCGCATCTCCTCCGGCTTCACGGTCACCTCCACCCGTGTGCCGTCAGGATAGGGCAGGGGTTCGTCCAGCTCGATAATCCTTCCCTTCACCTTTCCCTTGTAGCCCATCGGAAATCACCTCCCCTCTCGATTATAACACGCCTAAGCGATTGAAATTTTCTCAGCGCTGAGAAATTCTTCGACCCTGCTTGCTCACCCAACCAGGCGATGAGCCGTTGAACCTGTTCATCCGTTATCTTTGCTATCGACTTGTCGTTAAGCGAGATATCCCCCTCCTTCACCCTCGGAACCTCCTTCTTAAGCTCGACCCTCGCCTTGCCTATGAGCCAACTTCTCGGCTTAAAACCTCCATTATAGCGGAACCATAGCTGTAACCGCCCGTCCCCGCGTTTAACTCTGAGCGTCTGACAGGCGAGATCTGGAGCTTCCTTTTCGAACTCCTCAATCAAGCCGGTGTGATCCCCATCAAAGGAGAGAACGAGAATCTGTTCCCATTGTTCGCCCTGCGATGTTTCAGCTGCTTTTAAATCCATCTTCCGTATCCGTTTCTGGGGAGGAGCCGTCACCCATCTTTCAAAATCCTCGTCGTGCTCCTTACGCTCACGGGCATGAAGGATAGCCGTTCTTTTTCGTTTTCCAGTTACCCCACACAGATCGGCCACCTCGTCCAGCTTCATCTCGCTGAGCTCACCTATCGCCCAGATAACCGCTTTGCCGTGTTTATCAATCCGTTTTACAACGCCATAACTCTCAAGTTTCCTGAGGCTGCGCCAGACCGTTGTGTGATTTAACTTGAGACGTTCAGCCAGCTCGGACACAACAGCTGAACTCAACTCACTCAGAGCGATGAGGACAAAATAATCCGTTTTGCCTAACGCTGTTCCTCTCCGCTTTCGCCTGAAGGCGTCGTGGGAAAATTGCAAACTTGTGACACTACCGAGCGACACCGCACTGCGGTGTCTCACACCTTCGGCTGTGTCACAAATTTGCAAAATTCCATCTGAAAGCAGCTGAGCCGAAATTGTAACCTTGTAGACGGGGGCTAATCGCATCCCGCGGTGTTCTTGCTTGCTAACTTCAACTTTTACTCCTGCAATTTCAATCCCCTGGGTCAGCCTCTTTAACGCTTTCCACACCGTGTTTCGGTGTAATCCTGTGAGCCATTCGAGCGTTCTGAGGCTGAGCCTTTTCACGTTGGCGACGAGTGAACCGTCTGGCTTGCGTTTGCCGAAGGCGAGGGCTGCGGCGATGAGCGGGAGGAGAACGATTCGAAGGGTGTTTGCCCTCACCCCATAGCCTCGTGGGATATCCAGCTTCATGACAAGCCTTTGAGCAAGCTCTGCTTTTTTGAAGAGCGCCTTCAGGTAACCGGGTATCGCTGGACCTCTCTCCGAGTG
>JAUQYY010000080.1 GCA_030587505.1 Candidatus Sigynarchaeota archaeon | reverse complement strand
AATAAATACATTGATACACTTTTCGGATTTCGTGTTGGAGCTAAGTTCCGAGGAAAGGGGAGGCGTAAAACAACCGTACATACAAGTGTTGAAGTCCCCCATTTCGGAACCGAAATTAGCGAAGATACAGCGAAAGCACGCTTACATAATCACTGCTAGCGCCTTTCAAAGAATCCCAGCTAAAGCTTCTTTTTTCGACAAATTTAAGAGAAGTATCCTCCTTCTTGAAGGAGGTGAGGTTTCAGTTAATAATGTGGAATACCTGATTACGCCACTGAACACTTACATACTATTGTTTAAGGAGCTTGAAAACCATTTGGGGCAAAACGAGTACAGGAAGCTGATAACTAAATTTGTTAGAACGGTTGGTCTAAGAACTGTGCGCTTCTTTAAATCGGAGTACGGTCTAGACGGGGATGAACTGCTCAAAGAGGCGGTAAACTACTTTTTGATTAGAGGGTGGGGTCGAATAATTAAAATGGAGGGCAGCCTGAATTCTGGTAGACTCAAACTATACCTTCTTTCGGCACTGGCGAGAAATTATGGAAAATCTAATCATCCCGTTTGTGTGTTAGGGGAGGGCCTCTTTTCAGGTATATTAGAGGGAGTTACCGGCGATAATTGGACTTGCAGAGAGAAGAAATGTATGGCAATGGGTTATGAACTGTGTGAGTTCGAAGCAAAAGTTGAAAAATAGGTTTTCATCTGCTAGTCCGTTACACCATCCCTGTGGAGCGTGAAAGACAATGTTTATATCATCTTTTATTTATACCTTCACGAAAGAGAGGGATTAGCGTTGAAAATTCGTAGGATTGGAATCGACTACATTGATAAAACCTTGGGGCGTCTCTTCGATGGCTTATCTATTTTGATGGTAGCCGATTCCTTCACGCTGAATGATGCCCATAGGCTCGCCGGTTTGTTCTCCCTGAATTTCATGGAGAGGGGCGGTGCGGTTATCACTATTCAAACAGATTCGCCCTTCAATAGAATCCTGAGGGAAACGAGGAGAAACTTCTCGGATGAAAAATACAGGGTGCTACAGGCGGCTCTGAGAGAGGGCAGGTTCCACTACCTGGACCTGGTTTCCGGTGAAAACAAAACAGCCTCAGCGAGCGGGGATTTTGAAAACATTAGAGGAATAGCGAATGACCCAAACAGGATACTCTACGAAATAAACGCCGCCAGAAATCAGATCCGGTACAACTTTCCAGAGACGCCGATTCTCGTCAAGTACGTTAGCATCAGTTCCTCAGTCATCGACTTTGATTCGCAGACCGTGTTAAAGATGATTAGAAGATTAACCATCGACACGAAGAGAAGAGGCGATATTTTTCTGGGCGTAGTGAACCGTGACATCCACGAACCAAAGGTAACGAACACTCTCAACCACTTTGCGGATTATGTGATAAACTTCGGCTTGACAACAATTAACGGTAACAGACAGTCATACCTGCATCTCACGAGAACCCCCCTAATAGGGGACTCCTACAGGGTTATAAACCAGAGATTCGCGTACCTTTTCACCCCTGACAATTTCTTCACCCTCTTGCCCCTCTTTCGGTCGTTTGAAGAGCTGAAGGAAAACATCTCCTTCAACGAGCTGGGGCAGCTCTCGGCGCTTGGATGCCCCCATGTTCTTACCCCCGTGGAAACCCTCATACTCTTCTTCAAAAACACGGAAAAGCGTCACGGCTTCGAGAAGTGCCAGCAAATACTCTTTGAGCTGGGGCAGTGGGTCGGAATGGGCGCGGCCCGCCTAGTGGAATCAGCTCTCGGGCTGAAAGGCAAGAAGCTGCTGGAGGGAGTTCTAAAGTACAACACGCTCGCCGGGTGGGGCCGAGTGCTCTCAATAGAGGGAGGCGTCGATAACGGCAAACTGAGAATAGTTGGAGTCTCCACGGTTGGTCTGGCGTATGGCGGCTCGGACCACCCGGTGTGCACCTTTGTCGGGGGCGCTCTGACGGGAATCCTCAAGGCAGCAACGAAAGAGGATTGGAGATGTAGAGAGGAAAGGTGTATGGCTATGGGGGATGAGTACTGCGAATTCAAGCTTGAGATGGAAAGCAGTCGAGATAAGAAAAATCAGAGTTGACCATCGGGCCTAGAAGCGGGTTGCGTACTTTCCCTCAGCTCTCCTCGCCCCCAGCTTCTCGAGGTTCCTCTTTCTCTTTCCTTTCGCCAGCTTTACGAGCAGGGGCAGCCCCGGCTCAACCTCCTCCAAGGGTTTTGAGGTGAGGTAGCCTCCTTCCTGAGCCTTCCGAAAGATCTCCATTCCCTTCTCCGTTCTAACGAGAACCGTTGACCAGCCGGGCGGTGACCCGATTGAGCCCACTGATATGTCTGCTAATTCGTTTGTTAGGTCTGGACAAACGTGGCAGGCGTCTCTCGCCAGGCTCGTCACCTCCTTGATGGGCACCGACGCCTGTTCACCTGTTTCGGTGTAAACTCTGAACTGCCCCTTGTTGATGTCCATCTTACACGTGCTCTCGAGACTGACTTTGCAGTACTCCTCGGCTATCCTCTTCATGTTCTGGTAGGAGAAGTTTTCCATGCAGAAAATACCCACGGTAAGGACAATCTCCCCCATAATGTCCTGGAAACCGTCAGAGAAAACCTGAGACTTTCTGACCGCTTGGATTTGGCAGGGCGTCCCAACCACTGCAATTCTCTTAAGCCCCATCTCCTTCGCTTTTTCGAGTCCCACCAAGGTGGGTGTGACCACGTACTTTGTACCCGCCGTTTCAAGCAGCTCCTCTTTGTTGGTTATAACCACCGGCTCCGATGTCCAGCTCTCACTCGTCTTTTTAACCGCTAACACACCGTCTACCAGGTTGTGGTCGAAGAGGTAGGTTAGAATGGATGTGACTATGCCTCCGTCCTGGCAAACCTTCCTTATCTCCTCTCTGCTTGTTTGAGCCGAGTACGCTCCCCTGTAGGCCGCAAGCGGCTCCTCCTCAAGGTTGAGGTGTTCACCCTTCACGTACTCCCTGACTAGGTCAAGGTAGAGGAAGGTTCTAGGACAGTGGACGTTACAAACCCCACATCCGATACAGATGTTCTCATCGATTACGGGAGTTTCATCCACTATCGTTATCGCGTTAACGGGACAAAAGCTCACACAAGCTCCACAGTCCACGCAGAGTTTCTCGTCAACGATAAACTTGATTTTTTCAAACGGAGTTCTCACCTCGGACTCTTGAACAGGCTTGTAGGTGGGCTCGGAGTCACCGTTCTCCCCGGCGCTCCTCTCGACCAAGCCCTCATACTCTAAGAGTCGGAGATGTTTCCGGACGTTGAAGTTGGGGATTCCGGTTTCCTGCTCCAACCGGGATGGAGTCGCGTTCCCCAGTCTCCTCAGGGTTATCAGGACTCTTCTTCGCTCTGTCTCATCATCCACGAGAAAGTCTAGGAGGTTCTCCCACTCTTCACGTGTGAGTTTACCGCACTCCACGATTTCTTTCTCTCCTCCGAGCAGAGCGCGAACCCTGAAACTGTTTACCGCTTCTAACGTCGCATCCATCTCATCCTTCAGACTGCTCACCAATTATGCGACCTCCGTTCAAGTAACCGACATTGCAGTTACCCAATCCTCCGCTTACGAGGATCGTCTCCCGAACCCCGCACGGTTTTCCGATTCGGGATCATCCTGAGGGTAACCGGAACTATTATTGCTCACGCAGAGGGTTTGGCCCCAGCTTCTCAAGCTTCTTCATCATGTCCTCAACGGACTCTTTGAATCGGCTGACCTCCGCAGCGGAACAGTGGTACATGTTCACCCTGTCTGCGCCGAGTCCGCGTCTCTCCAGTATACGTCTGACAAAGTTTACGTGTTTCTCCGCCATAATATTCCCAGTTTCGAAGTCACACTCACCGATGTGTCACCCGACAACCATTACGCCGTCGGCACCCTTGCAAATCGGCTCAAGCAACAACGTGCTGTCGATTCGACCGGCGCATCTTAAACGCACGATTCTAATCGATGGATCATAGGAGACCCTAGAGACACCCGTGAGATCCGCCGCTCCGTAACCTCACTTCCAGCACGCATACAATATAACCTGGTAGTTCAACTGTTATCCTCCAACATCCGCTCCTTTTCTTTATCCATATTAAGGGGATAGTTTTGTCCTTCTGGTTTGCTAACCAGAGCTTTCATCCACCAGTCAGCGCTTTCGCTGGTGGAATCATCAGGCATAAGGACTCTACGATTGCACGATCGCTGTTACCTCTTCCTCCAACTGCTTGTCGCGGTAGTACCTGAGATCCAAGGCGTGAGCCGGGCACGACGCGACGCAGATGCCACAGCCCTTGCAGCTTGCTTCGTCCACTTTCGCGACGCCGTCTATCACTTTTATGGCTCCGAATGGGCAGTTTCTTTCGCATCTCCTGCACCCGACGCACAGCTCCTCTTTAACCACCGGGGTTATGAGTTCGAGTGTCTGTTCCCCTGCGAGGCACCACGCCGTTGCGGCCGACGCCGCCGCCTTGGCTGAGGACACGGAGTAGGATATATCCTTGGGCCCCTGGGCTGTGCCGCAAATGTAAACGGCGCGCGTCTTTGTCTCCTGCGGGTTAAGCCCGGTGTGTATCGGCTTCAGGAATCCGCTCGCAGCCTTATCAATCCCAAGAATCGCTCCGAGTTCTGTTCCCGTTTTTGAGGGCACCACCGCGGTTGAGAGAACCAGCAGGTCGGCCTCAACCGTTTTTATTTCACCAGTTAGAGTGTCTTCGACTCGCAGCAGGAGATTCTTGGTTTCCGGGTCTTCTCTTACCCTAGCCACATTGCCCCGTACGAATTTCACTCCGTGTCCCCTGACTCCGGTGTAGTACTCTTCGTGTCCCTCGTCCACCGCCCTCATATCCATGTAGTATATTGTTACCTCCGTGTCTGGGTCGTGCTGCTTTATCAACTTCGCGTTCTTCATGGCCACCATGCAGCAGACCTCGGAGCAGTAGGGATTAGTCTTTACGTCTCTCGACCCCACACACTGAATCATGGCGATTCGCTTCGGCACCTTTCTGTCAGAAATCCTGTACACGTGTCCGTCCGTGGGCCCGGTTGGGCTGAGCATACGCTCCAGTTCGACCTGCGTGATCACATTCTCGTAGACTCCGTACCCGTAGTCTCCCCGCTCGGCAGCGTCATACATGTCTATGCCCGTGGCTACAATTATCGCCCCGACCTTGACCTCGACTTCTTGGGGCTTCTGTTCGTAGTCGATCGCGCCGGCGAGACACTGTCGCTCACACGACTTGCACTGAATACAGTCCTCCATAGATATCAGGGCAACCTTCGGCACCGCCTGCGAGAAGGGAATGTATATCGCCTTCCTTGTTCCGAGCCCGTAGTTGAACTCGTCGGGAACCTCAACGGGGCACTTCTCGGAGCACGCTCCGCACCCTGTACACTTGCTCTCATCCACGTACCTCGGCTTCTTGAGCAGAGTCACCGTAAAGTCACCCGGGCTGCCCTTAACGCTCTTCACCTCGGTGTAGGTCAAAAGCTCGATGTTCGGGTGTTTGGCGGCCTCAACCATCTTCGGAGCCAATATTCAGATAGCACAGTCATCAGTAGCAAACGTTCTGTCGAGCTGAGCCATCATCCCACCTATCGTGGGCTTTCGCTCCACGAGGTAAACCTTCAACCCATGGTTCGCCACCGCAATCGCTGCGCTAATCCCCGCGATTCCCGCTCCGATCACCATCACCGCCGGCTCCACCTTGACGATTCTCTGAGGCACATCCTCCAATAGGCGGGCTCTAGCCACACCCGCGGCTACGAGGTGTTTCGCTTTTTCTGTTGCTGCCTCCGGGTCGTTGTAGTGAACCCACGAGCAGTGCTCTCGGAGGTTCACCATTTGGAAGTAGTAGGGGCTTATTCCAGCGCTCTGCAGGAGCGCCCTGTAGGTTGGTTCGTGCGTCTTGGGGGTGCAGGAAGCCACCACGACCCTGTTCAACCCGAGTTTCTCGATGTCTTCCTTTATTATGTTCTGTCCCGGATCCGAGCAGAAAAACGAGTAGGTCTTCGCCGTTTTCACGTTTGGCAGTTTACTCGCATACTCCGCCACCGCTTCGCAGTCAACGACGCCTCCTATGTTAACGCCTCACTCGCAAACGTAGACACCGATAACAGGTTCCGATGCAGTTTTCTCATTATTACTCATCTGTGGCAACCACCTCCAGTTCTGAACCGGACTCGAATCGAATTGGGCTACTCATGAGGTTCTCTCCCAATAAGCGCTCGTTTAATCGCAACGACCATCCTTCGCCTGTCAAAGTTAGTCCTCTTGCCGATTTTCGAAACCAGCCGCTTGTCCTTACCGCCTTTCAAGCCCAATTCTTCCATTATCTCCTTCACGAGGACTTGCTCGTCCTCGCTCAGCTCTATCTTCTTACTCATTCACCAAGCACCACTCGTGCCCTTATCAAACCGGTGAGCATTCCTTGACACCAATCAAGCCAAGTTTAATAAGCTTTAGCCTACCCAACCGCATCCTTAGAGAGAAAACCTTCCTAGTTTTTGCGCAGGGGGCTAGGGCCAAGCTCCTTAATCTTCTCCGTAAAGTCTCTAACTACCTCCGCGAACTTCATACCCTCCGAAGCGGATATCCACTCCAACCTAAGCCTATCCGAACCTAACCCAATCAGGTCCAAGATTTTCATGGTCGCTTTAACCCTCTTCTCCGCATTCACATTTCCATCAATGTAGTGGCAGTCCCCAATGTGGCAACCCGAAACCAGCACACCGTCAGCCCCAGCCTCAAACGCCTTAAGAATAAAGACAGGCTCAATCCTACCCGAACACATAACCCTAATCACTCTAATCGTCGGAGGATACTGAAACCTGCTAACACCAGCCAGATCAGCTCCAGCGTAACTACACCAGTTACAGCAAAAAGCAACAATCTTCGGGTCAAACTCCTCTTTCTCACCCTTACTCAAAGCCAACACCTCGTGCCTTCCACACGGCGCTCACAACATTAAACGTTTCCTGTCGAACCATTTCCAACCAACGGTGTCTACACAATCAGCTTTAACACCCGCCAGACCAGTCACCGTTCAGACTCGTCCCAAGGGCGGGGGCAAGCGTCTTCAGAACCAACTCTAATCAAGTTTCACATCTAATAAAATTTACCATTCGGTCTTCTTAGAGGATGTAGATTCGTTTGGTCAGACCATGGTTTAAGTTTCCAAATCTGGAAAGCGCCTCATTGATTCTAAGCACAAAACTCAGACGATCTGCATCACCCAGATTAAAGTGAGCTAGAATAGGTAGCGAACATGAGGCTAAGAAAAAGATTTTATGAACAAGAAGTCCAACTGCTCTAGGAGTTATGAAATGAGACTTTTGTACATAATTGCCGTGAAAAAAGAAGCAGTGGATAGAACATGGAACATCAGGAGAACGGTTACGAAAAATCCTACAGAGAGGAGAAGGATGCCAACTGCAAGCCCCCACGCCTTGATTGAGTTCGACTTTTCCATACTCTGAATGTAAACCGCCCTCGAATCATGGGGCACGCGGGTAATTTTTAGCTTGTATTCACGGGTAATAAGGCGGTGCAAAGTCGTGATGAGCCTCTCGGTTTCTGAATCATTCTCCGTGATTGAATCAGCGTACTTCTCATAGTACGTAGTTTTGTCAATATAAGGGTAGAGGGGAAGTATACTGAATAAGGTGGAAACTAGAGCGAGAATCATGAAAGTATTACTCATCACTATTTGCAGAAATGATAACCTTACGGGCAGGCTCAAGCTCAGCGCGATTTCCGCTATCACTATTTGGGGCTGTACGAAGAGCTGAGCCATAAGACTGGTGGAAACTGGAATTATTATGGATAAAGCAGCTACGATTATACTCCCAACAGTAACTATTCGGTTCCTCTCCTCAGTTAGCATTTCCGCCTGAAACTCTAAGGGCTTCTTCTCCGTCAAAGCCATCACTGAAAAACAGTTCTTAGATCTTGAATAGAAAGAGTCGTCTAGTATCAACCGTCGGTTTTTCCAACTCCTTGAGTTTCGCCGACTCTGGAAGAACTCTGTCATGCGCTATAATCCTATAATTTCCTCTTGGAATTTCTCCCCTCTTTTTTAGAAAAGCTATCAGAGGACCGACCTCCTCCTCATCCTCAAACTCCCCCTTCAAGTGGACCACCATTCCCGAGAGACGCACCTCAACCTCGTTTACCTTCTCCAAGTTCTCTCCCCTACCTTCATTTGCTACTCTTTCTCTGTCTCTTTCTTTACCGGGCATACCACCATCTCCGTCACTATTTTCTACACGGTGTTTAAACATTTAAACTTCACTTTTGCATCTAGCCTCATCGTCGTGGAAACAGCTCTCTATTCATATTTGCGTTTCTGGTAAGATATCTGTCCATGGCACTCCTATTGGTATGAATCAAACCTACCTATACCTTTAACTACCACTCGCGAAAAAAAGGAACACTAATCAACCTCCCCTCAGGATGCGGAGATATCTAACCACAACCGCTAACCCACAAAAACTACAAAAAATCCATTCCCAAAAGACCACAACATCATGGTACATCACACCCCTAAACCGAGACATAGGATTCGTAGCGTACCAAACGCTAAAAGAACCTTAACTTCGAAATCGTGGAAATTAGAAAGGAAAAACACGTCAAGAAAATTAATGAAGAAATACATCGAACTCACCGATATGGGAATTGAAGTCAGTCCACCCGAACCCGCACGGATATATTTCGGAAAGGAGAAGGAAGGGATAATTAGCGTCGAATGGCGGTTCGAGTGGTTCGAAAAACCGGAAAAGGTGCCCTGTAATGGACGAGGTTGAACAGCTAGTTAGAACAATATTCTTCACACACGGTTCCACGCGCAAAATCCCTCTAGACGAGGAGGAACAGTGGAACTACGACTACAACGAGGATCACATCGCACAGAGGCTGCTCTACCGCCACGAGCTGAGAGAACAGATAATGAGAAAGGGGTACACCCGCGAGCAGGCTGAAAAAATGATATCCGAGTGCTGGTTGAGGGGAATCATAGACGAGGTTAGCACGGACCCACGACCATGCAAAAACGACAGAGATCGTTTCATCATGGCAAACGAGGAATACTGGGTAGAGCGGGAAGGGGATTTCCTTCTCAACTACGTCTTCGACGATATTAGGAATTCGGAGGTCAGGAAGTACGTTCTGGACTACCCGCTCCACGAGGACGACGTGCACGAGAAGAGAATCAGAGAAGTCTACCACGAACACAACCAGAAAGTGCTAAGCAGGAAAACTCTGATACGCGGACTGCTACGCAAAGGATACACCTGGAAGCAGGCGAAAAACCTCATAGAAAAGTACACCGCCTTCGAAACATCAGAAGAAGAGAAGAAAAACCGGGACGAAGCCGACAGAATCTTCAAAAGACCCGAGTACAAGCCGCTAAAACACCACAAGCTCTACAGAATATTCAAAAGCACAGGCAGAAAAAAGGGCCCACCCGGCTTCGAGGAAGAAGAGTTCACCTACACAGAAATACCCGACAGCTTCGAAATAATGCAGCGCGAAGAGTGGGAACTAGAAGAAAACGGCGAGTTAAGCTACCTTGGAACAAGCAGGAAACGCATCCACGGAACCAAAAAGATTCCATTCAAAAAAATCAAAAAAATCTTGAGGGAAGCAGAAAAAAAGGGAAGAAAAACCCTCACCAAAAAGGAGCTTAAGCAGAAAATAATTGCGGAGTGCAACGCCACCGAAGAAGAAGCAGAAAAA
>JAUQYY010000289.1 GCA_030587505.1 Candidatus Sigynarchaeota archaeon | reverse complement strand
CGCCGCAAAACATATGAAAGAGAAGACAATTATGCCTCCCAGACGCAGAAGAGTTCCAACCACGGCGGAGCGAGCTACCTTGCCGAAGCCTGGAGCCGCCGCCGCGGCGGTTAACGATTCTCTAGCCCCGGGAATTTCGGTGTAAACCTTTTCCACATATGCCTGCAGCCGCCTGATATCGTGCACCGCTTCTTTTTCCACTCTCTTTTTCTTGAAAACCTTCATTTCGATGATGTTTCTCAGAAATTTTATAGCCTCCTCGCTGAGGCTTGGTTTTCTCCCCGAGGCTTCTTTTTCCTCCCCTGTTGCGAGTTCCTCGGGCGCTGAAGCTATCTCCTCCACAACCTTAAGCTGCTGCTCAATCATCTTTCTTCTTTCGAGCGCCGGGGAGGTAACCTCGTCCATGTATATTACCTGGAACCCTATCTCCACATAGAGGTAGCATATAAGCGCGGCGAAGAAGAGCGGCGAAGTTAGAAACGCTGCAGCGGCTCCCGCGACGCCCCCGTACAACAGTTCAATGAAGAAGGAGGTGGAGGAGAAGAACAGGGTGTTGCTGGGCAGACCGATGTTTATTATTTCCGTTAGGGCTGCTAGCGCCAACACTGTTTGCATACAGATGAATGAGGAAATCAGATACCTCATTCTGATCTTCAGAACAAACACAACACCCGTAACGATTGCGATGAGGAGAAGTAGAGGGAAGAGGAAATAGTAGAAGGACCATAGAGTTGTTATGGCCAGATCGCCGAGCACCATTACCCACAGGCTGGGCCAGAACAGGTACTCCACTGAATAAGAGTTTAGGAGCATACTCAGGGGGAAGGGATAAAACCAAACCCTCGATGTGAAGAGTTCGGCGTAGTATTCCAGGAGGAAGATGTTTTCGTACAGTAAGAACGGAAGCTGGGCAAGCGGTGTGAAAATCTGGGCGGTGAATTTGTCAAGCTCACGGACCATAACAGTGAAGACAAATTGTAAGAGTCTCCAGAAATCGCCCATAAATACTCCAAAGTTGCCGAAGCTCCAGATTTCTATTGGCCTGTAGAACGTGTACCAAGTTTTGGTGCTCCACTCGTAGTACCGAATCTCATGAAGCACGAACGACCAAACGTTTGTGAGCACGGTGAGTAGGGAGCCCAGAAGGGAGACCGCAGCGACGATTCTGAGAGATAATTTAAACTGTGAACTGTCCATAGGGTTTACCTCAGTGCCACGCCTTTCTTTTTAGCCTTGAGATACTGGCTTACAACCGCAGGCAGGAAATCATTAGGGCTTACGTCTATAACCTCAACACCCATCCTCACCAACTCATCAACCATCTTCTTTCTATGCTCCAGAAGCTCCTCCGATATGGCCTCCGCTAAAGCCCGCTGAACAGGGGTCAACTCACCGGGATAAGCCTCAAACCAGGGCCCAAAGGGCGAAATGACAAGCATCGTGTTTTTATGGGCACGGGCAAGCCTGCACGCCTCAATCACTTCTTTGCTTTCCTCTTCAAGATCCGTGAAGAAGATGAAGAAGCTTCTCTTGGGGGTGCGCTTCAGAACCCACTCCATAACCTCCATCATACGCATTCCGCCTCGAGGCTCCACGGTGGCCAGAGCCTCCAAGATACGGTAGAAGTAGTCCTTCCCCATCCTCGGCTTAACGTAGCTGTGAACCTTGTTTGAAAAGGCAACCACTCCCACCTCGTCTCTCCGCTCAAGAGCAAGCTTCGCAAGAAGAACAGCCGCCCTTATCGAGTAGTCGAGCTTCGTGTTGTTTGGGAGACCGCCACCCATACTCGCGCTGGTATCCAGCAGTATTAGGATCTTGATGTTCTTTTCGGTTTCGAACTCTCGAATCATGAGATCCCCTGTTCTGGCCGTAGCCTTCCAATCGATTCTCCGGAACTCGTCCATGGGAAAATAGTCTCTTAGTCCGAAGAACTCGGTTCCCATACCCTTCTGCTTCGTCTTGTGCATTCCGAATATGCGCCCCAGGGTTCTCTGGCCGCCCATGGCTTCCATTCTTCTGATGTCCTGGTAGGACGGGTAGATTAGAAGCTCGGTGTAGATGTCGAACTGCTTCTCCTGGAAGTGTAGACCCAGCCTGTCGTGCACCACAAGCTTTATGGGTCCTATCTTGTGTATACCTCTTCTTCGACACTGCAAAACGTAGGAGAAAACTTTCTTCTCTCCGGGGTCTAGCCTGGTGGTCATAATGCTCTTTCCCAGAACCAGGGTGAATATCTCAGGATAGGTGTCGAAGACTTCCAGGTAGTCTATTCTGAGTCTTCCCTTGTTTTCGACGGTTACCGTTACGAATATGAAGTCCTCCGCGAATACCTTCTCCTTGTCGATTGTTCTTGTTATCTCGATGTTATCGAGGTCCACGGCCAACTCGAAGTAGGGCATGCTGATAACGGAGCCCAGAATTAGGAAAATTCCGAGGAGAACCAAGTAATAGTTTACACTGGAGAAGCCGAAAGCTAGACAGAAAACTCCGCTGACAATTACCACCGCTCCGCGAGTCGTAAGCAATAGCGTAGTCCCTCGGCGTGTTTTTAAACGGGTATTTCGATTTCACCAATTATGCTCGCTATTATTCGGTTTACCGACACTCCCTCAAGCTCCGCCTCCGGTCTCAGAATCAAACGGTGGTTCAGGCTCTGCTGGGCTATCGCCTTCACGTCGTCAGGAATGACGTAGTCTCTGCCGTTAAGGGCAGCCCTCGCCTTAGCGCCCTCCATCAACACTATGGAAGCCCTGGGGCTCCCTCCCAGGAGAACCTGAGGGTTTCTCCTCGACCGGATAACTATGTCCCGTATGTACTCCATTATTTCGGGCGCTACGTACACGCTTCGAACAATTTGTTGCATTCTCACCAGGATTTCTGGCGAGGCTATTGATTTGACGTTCTCGTTGCCCAGTTCGGTTCTTCTTTTGAGTATCTCCACTTCTTCCTCGTCTGAGGGATAATCCACATTGAGCTTGAAAAGAAACCTGTCAACCTGCGCTTCGGGGAGGGGATAGGTTCCTTCCTGCTCTATCGGGTTCTGTGTCGCCAGTACCATGAAGGGTTTAGGAAGAAGGTGTCTCACGCCTTCAATGGTAACCTGTTTTTCCTGCATGGCTTCTAGCAGCGCGGACTGCGTTTTTGGCGGCGCCCTATTTATCTCGTCGGCAAGCACTATGTTTGCAAAAACCGGACCTTCACGGAAAGAGAATTCGCCGGTTTTCTGATCAAAAATGTAGGTTCCGAGTATATCGGAGGGAAGCAGGTCCGGTGTGAACTGGATTCTCTTAAACGTGCAGCCTAGAGTCTGTGCAAACGTCTTCGCCATGTGGGTTTTTGCAACTCCGGGAACACCTTCGAGTAGAACGTGCCCGTCGCACATAAGCGCGATGAAGATGTTCTCCAGAATCTGACTCTTTCCCACTATAACCTTGTTAACCTCGTTCATGATTTCGGAGGCTATCTTCCTGACCGCGGCAACACCGCTAATTTTGGGCTGTTTTTTCTCGGTTTCGGTTTTCTCAGACACTCTTAACACTCTCCAACAATCTTTGCATCCGGAAGAATATATCCAAAAACTCGTTTTTGGTCATATACATCTCTTTTCTCTCCGCCGAAATTTCCTCACACAAGTCGAAAAGTTTTCTCACTTCATTCTCCTTAACGCTGGGATTCTTAGCAATTATCGCCCTAACCGCAGAGTCCACGCTGAAACCCTCCTTGAGTCCCAGTTGCCTCACGAGTTCACGCTTCAAACGGCGGTACAGCAACTTGACCGCGTTACCGTAGAGCTGGTGCTTCGTGTACCACATCATCTTCTCGCTGAAGAAGGTTTTACCTCGACGCAGAAAGACTTCGGTGGGGCTGAGTGGCTCAGGCTTCTTCTCCCGTGGCAACCAGCGCCAAACGGTAAAGACCAGAAGCAGAGGGTAGATGGGGGCAAGCAGCCAGTTGCTGGACGCCCAGTTAACATACCCCATCATATAACCGAAGATTCTAGCGTAAGACGTCGGGGGGAGAGACAGGTGAGCCTCATCCACAATGATCGGATAATCGGCACCGACTCTACCCTGAGACAGCCAATCAACGATGTTTGTGACGAAAACGCGGTTGTCAACCCTGTTTATCATATCATCGTTGAAAATGCTTGGATCGCTAACGAGAACAATCCTACCCTCGCCTAACCCCATCTTCTTCAGATCATATGCAGCCACAACCGTCTGGGGCCCCTGAATATCGGGGGGCGCATCTATGGCCTGATTATCGTTCATGTCTGACCAGCTCACGAGAGAACTAGTAGCCACGATGTTTTCTGGGGGAACGTTAAGTATAGTACAAGCGAAGTTCAGCAACACCTCACCCACGCCTTGGGTGAAGCTGTAGTTAGTGTTAAAGTCTGTTATAACCGGTGCGCTCGTCCAAGTTGTTAAGCTGTCGTCCGTTGGCTCGTACAGAATGTGCTTGGTGAGAGTAGGGGTCTGCAATCCGAGCAGAGGGAAGAGCTGCATGAGCAGCGTTTCCGCCGTGCCGAAGTCATCGGCTATGAGTAGACCGCCGCCCTGCCTCACGAAATCGGCCAATTCGGATACCTCAACAGGATTGTAGAAGGGTATGGAGGGCCCTATAATCAAGCATGTTGAGTTGGGATACCTGCTTAGGACGCTAAGAGACGAGAGAAGGGGTTTAACCTCGTAGCCCTTACTGTTCATCTCCAGCCTAAACTGCTCGCATCCATTGTACGCCGGGTTATAGATCGAGAAATCGACCCAGAAGGGGATATTCATCGCTGTGCTGCTCGGAAGGAAAGGAAGCAGTAAGGGGAGCCAAGCAACCACGAAAACCGCAATGTAGATGACCGTTTTTACTTTGCTTTTAGGCAAGCTTCAAACTACCTCCGGAAATGAGGCTGTAGAGTTCGGCGAAGTACTTGGCAGCCTTGTTGTAATCATCTTTACTGAGAGGCTTGTTGCTGTAGCGCGCCCTCTCAAACAACTGCGTCAAACCATTAACGAGCTGGGGGTTGAGCCCCTCCTTCTTTATGACCATAATAGCGAATTCGCGGGTTGTCTCGTTCGGAGCCCTTGTGAGTCCGGAGAACTGGCTTATGGTATCCGTGAACATACCGTACAGTAACTTCACCGCGTCGTTGAACTTGCCAGCGTCAACCAAGTCCTTAAGCTCAATGATTCTGGATTTAAGATCCAAGGGAGTAACGGTCAGCTCCTCTTCCTTCGAACTCATCCTCCTAGCCAAGTAAATCACGCATATAACAGCAACAATGGCCAAGACTATAACGATCAGAAGCCAAGGTGCCTCAGAACCCATCTGTAAAGTATACAATAACATGACAGCTAAACCTCCATAAACACTACTTTGCGTAATATAGATCGTTGCCGAATTGTTGAAACTCGTGTCCTCGAGGGTCAAAACGACGGTTACGTTACCCTCGGTGTTATTATCAGGGTTAATAAAGTAGGTGTACAGAATCGTTCCCTCATTGTTGGTGAGGCTAGAACCTATTTGGGTTGAGTTCCAGATGATATCTATCACCCGCCCCACTACAGGATTCCCATTGGGATCAACAGAGGTGCACTGAATGGGATAGCTGCTCCCGATTGTACCCACGCTGGGCAGTTGCAGAAGGAGTTGGGCGGAGTCGAAAACGTGCAGCTCGGTGATTTTCCAGTAGGGCTTGAGGAAAAGTGTATCGTTACCAGCATAGCTTACATTAAGTGGAACAAGCTCATTGACGGGTAAAAGGGAGAGCACCGAGCTGTTGAGCGTAATGTTGAACTCACCGTTGGGCCCCGTGAGAGTGCGGTTCAGATACGTGGACCCATAGTAAACTGTAATCTCCTGAT
This sequence comes from Candidatus Sigynarchaeota archaeon, assembly GCA_030587505.1. Lineage (GTDB taxonomy): Archaea > Asgardarchaeota > Lokiarchaeia > Sigyniarchaeales > Sigyniarchaeaceae > Sigyniarchaeum > Sigyniarchaeum tengchongense. The sequence continues at coordinate 1,115 of JAUQYY010000289.1, read as the reverse complement.
CGGGGTAAGTATTCCCCAATGTATCCCTAAGAACGCCCGTAATGTAGGCTGTCTCGCTGGGCATCACTGACCCTTGCTCCGCGCTCTGCTTCGCGAAAACTCCGTCAAGAGATAAGCCCTGAGCACCCGAACCAGAAAAGTTGAACGTCACCTCAACGTATATCGTGATTGTCTTCTGGGTGCTTGAAGCCTCAAAGGTTGGCAGCTCGTTGCTCGTGGCGTTAATGGTGTAATTTCCCGGGGAAAAGGTACTGGAAATGAGTATGCTCCTGCTAAAGTAGCCCTGATTATTAGAAGTCGCCGTGTAGGAGAAGGAACCCCCTGGTCCATAGAACCATATTAAGATGTCTGTGTTGGGTCGGAGGTTGCCACTGCCGTCTAGAACCCGCCCACTAACCGTAATGGTTTCACCTATCGCAGCCTCGTCGGGAGCAGAATCGATTATGATTAACCCCTCATCATAAATGTACACGTTCACTTTGGAAGAGTTCACGCCGAGGATTCTATCACTACCCGAAAAATTGGCGAAAACTTGAACGACAGCCTCCTGTTCATAAGCAGTATTCTGACACGTAACATTTCCATTCTGGTTAGTGTTCTGCGGCGGGTCCGTGAGCAGCGTCACGTTTCCATTAGGTGATACTGAGCTGTTGTCCCAGTATATTGAAACAGGCATACCGCTGATTGGTGTGCCGGTGTCGTATTCAAGGTGAGCCGTGATCGTGGTTGTGCTACCCTGTTTGAGAAGGGACGGGTTGACCCAAACTGTCAGTGAAGGTCTAACGTAGACGTGTATACCTTTCGAGTCAGAGGCAGAAGTGGGTGGAGTTATCTGTGACCCCAAGTAATAACCTGAATAGTTCGCGCTAAAAACATAGTCCGTGAGGTCTAGTATGGAACCCGGACAGTATATCGTAAAGTACCCCTGACTGTCCGTAAAGCCACTGGCAACAGGAGAGGAAGAACCGTTATGGTACACCTTTATGGTCACGCCGGGAATACCCACGATATCGTTGTTGGTGCAGTCCGGGTCGATGAGCCTTCCCTCTATGAGCACATCAGCCTCGTTTCGAATAAGGTTATAGTCGCTCTCCAAGTAGGGGACGGTTGACTTG
>JAUQYY010000265.1 GCA_030587505.1 Candidatus Sigynarchaeota archaeon | reverse complement strand
GACAGCGCAGTCCGACTCTACATGAATAGGATAAACACGGCGATTGTTGGCGCCGACGCCATCTCCTCAAACGGCGCGTTGGTGAACAAGATTGGAACCTCCACCATCGCCCTCGTAGCTAGGGAGGCTAGAACCCTCTTTTTCGTAGCCGCCGAGACCTACAAGTTTAGTCCCGAAACGAGGATAGGTGAGCTGATCGAGATAGAAGAGAGGGATATAGAGGAGGTAATCGACAGGGAAGAACTCGAAAAAATTGGAAATCCCAGAGTACTAAACCCTGCTTTTGACATCACTCCACCGCAATACATAGATCTCATCATAACCGAGAAGGGAATAATTCCACCCCAAGCTGCTTTTACCATTCTTCAAGAGGAATTCGGCTGGTTAGCAAGCAGAAAAGAACAATTATTCTGAAAGAATACTATACAAACACGTATTTCATTCTGTTTGTTCCATGAGAGACTTTAAGAGTATTTGTATTCTTCCGGAGAATTTTACGCTGTGGGGTTATCAAATCAACTCAGGAAATAGATTTAAATAAAAGATTATGATGAAAAAAGGCTACAGAAAAGCCAAAATTTTTATAATGGCTGCTAAGATAAATTCATGAATCCGGTTACAAGGGAATTCTAGTCATGTACAATTTAGGATAATACTTGGAAGGAAATATATAAAATAAGAAAGAAGGCGCCATAAGAATGACAAAGACCAAAGTATGGGAGTACTTGATGAATATAATTAATGACGGATTCGCAGTTCACCTTACACTAATAGACCCTGATCCGATTAGGCAAACGGCGGAAGATGCGGGTATCGTTGCTAAATACGCCGCCGAGGCGGGGACAGACGCGTTCATGGTGGGCGGATCAACCGCGTTTGGAATTTTGGACGAAACGATCAAAGAGATTAAGAAGCAAACAGATTTACCCGTAATTCTTTTTCCAGGGAACGTAGCCGGAATTTCGAAATACGCGGACGCGGTTTTTTTCATGAGTGTATTAAACTCAAGAAACCCGTACTACATCATCAGAGCCCAATTAACCGGCGCTCAGGCAGTCAAAATGTTCGGACTTGAACCAATCGGTATGGCATATCTAATCTTAGAGCCCGGCGGCACCGCTGGCTATATGGGTGAAGCTCAGCTCATCCCCCGGAACAAACCGCAAATAGCAGCGGCGTACGCCTTAGCAGCTCAATACATCGGTTTCAAGTTGGTTTATCTAGAGGCAGGGTCTGGTGTAGATAGAGAGGTACCCCTAGAAGTCATTTCAGGAGTTTCCTCCATTATTGATATCCCCCTCATAGTTGGAGGTGGTATTGAAACCCCGGAACAGGCAACCGCAGCTGTGCGAGCAGGTGCGGACATGCTGGTTCAGGGAACATTCGTGGAAAAAACAGTTCTGAAAGATAACGGGGCAAAGCTAGCAGAAATAATCTCAGCGATTAAAAAGGAATCAAAAAACAGAGGATAGATGCAAGCTGAAGAGGAAGGGAAAGGAAGGGAAGGAATAGGGAAAAATTCAAACAAAACACGATGTGAAAAATGGTTAGCTTATGTAATCCGGCTTCCGCTCATCGCCATGCCATGTTCTCTTTATAGACACACCAGCATCCCATTGAGCCTTCCTCTCTTTCTCCAAGGAGGAGACATCAATACTTAAACCAGGCTCAGAAGTCAGAACCTTAATAAGCGCATAAGAAGCCGCAACGTCATGGTTGAGAGTTTTACACGACTCTGAGAGCAGAATCACCCCTTCAATATCATACAAACTTTTGGAAACAACGGGGACCATCCCATTCATCCCAATCACGATTCCTTCTTTGAGAACGCTAACGTTCTCTAATCTGCTGAACGAGTCAACTAGCTCTTTTGAGGTTGCGGTGACAAACACTCTTGGATTCCTCTTTATGAAAGTTAAGGGCTTTGCAGCCAACGAGATGACCAATGTTACACCTAAACTCTTGAGGGTTTTCGCTATGAATTTTGATAGAACATTCATACCTATGTTTGATGTGGGCTGGGTATCCGACGTTAGTAGTATTATGTCTCTTTTGAGGAGTTCGTCCCGATAGTAAAGCAGTTCGACTTTTGAAGCGTCTAAACAACCATCAGGATTCACCTTCACTTGTGATGGAAAATCGGAGAAGTAGATTTCCATTATCTTTTTTGCTTTGGATTGTTTTGCTATGAAATCTAAGGCGCCTTTCCCAGTGTTGGCTACACCTGGCATTCCCTGAATACATAGTGTTTTGATTAATTTGCTAGGTTCAATTCGCTCAAATATCTTAGTGGTTATGCTAAACTTATCCTCCTGTAAAGCCAATTTGAAACATCCGCATAGTTTTTAGAGTATAGAGAAAATCCCCTTTTAATAAGGTTAATGTGTATGTATTCTTCAAAAATTTTAATGTTCCCAAAAGCTAGGAGATGTTCTTATGAAAAAAGGAAATTTTATTGTCTTGGAAGGAATCGACGGTTCTGGAACAACCACTCATTCCCACAAACTGGCAGAGTGGATAAAAAGAAAGAACTACGAGGTTGTGGTAACGGCAGAACCAACAGATAGCCCTATAGGCAAGCTCATCCGCAGCTACTTACTCTCTTGTGGTGGCTCCCCAGAGGTTCATGCGCTTCTTTTCGCCGCAGACAGAGCAGAACACACACAAAGAGTGATAGAACCTCTCGTGAAAAGGGGAACAATCGTCATTTCGGACCGGTATGTTGAATCGTCAATAGTGTATCAGGCAGCCGAAGGGCTTGACATCGGGTGGATTGAAAGCATTAATAAATTTGCAGTCGAGCCGGATTTAACAATCTTCCTAAGTGTGGATCCAGAAGTAGCGTTGGCTAGAAAAAGAAAATCAGAGGAAAAATTCGAAAATGTTGAATCTCTTAAAAAGGTACGTCGAATTTATTTGGAAAGAGCGAAAGTGAAAGAGTATCCGGTTGTGAACACGAACAGACCCGTAGAAATTGTGCATAAGGAGATAGTCCGATGCGTTGAGACCCTCCTTTTCGGAGCGTAGAATTTATAGGTCTAAAAATTCAAAGTTTATACAGGCGATGAAGATGAGTCCACCTGACTTTCGGATGAAGAACGAATCGGGCGATCTGAGCCTCCAAATCCCCCAACTAATTTACAGAAAAAGGTAAACATCCAAAAACTTATTCCTCAGATAGTAACTCACTTATTCTGGCTGAAATTTTTTTAAGAACCATAAGAATTAATCCTAGGTTAGCGTCATTCTTGGCGAGAACGGTGATAATCGCACTCATACCGGCGCCCTTGATAATGATATATCCCTCATCCCCCTGAAGTAATATTTGCTGCAGATTCCCGCGAACAAGCTCTTGAGCGGCGCGTTCACCCACGCTAAGCATGGCTGCGGTCATAGCCGCTACCACGCTCTCATCCACATCGTTGGGCATCGCAGAAGCTATGGGTAGGCCTTGTACGCTCACTACTGCGCTGGCCTCGATTCCGGGCGTATTTGCCTCCATGTCCCTTATCAGGTTCATTATTTCGTCAATTTTCGACAATCTCGATCACTACAAATTTGATTGTTTCGACAGTTATATTTTTGTTCTTAAATTGGCTATAAATTTAACCTATTACAATTTTTCGCTTCCCGACAATCATAAGAGTTAACCGTACTTGTGGAATAATTTAAGTAATTGTAAGCTATAATTTTATCGAATTCATTACTCATTAACTTTTTGTTTCACTAATGGATGAATTCAGTTTGAAAAGTAAATTTAATAGGAGTAAGTTGATAATTTCCACTCATATGTAGAGAGCCTATTCAGGAGGTACCGTGTTGAGCGATGAGAAATTAGATGAAAAAACCTCAGAAAAACAGGGACAGAAGCTGGAACAGGAAGAGGAGGAAGACAAGTTTGAAAAGTATAGAAAAGCTGGAAGAGCCGCAAGGGAGGTAAGAGAGATTGCAAGGAAAATCGTACAACCCGGAACGCCGATTATAGAGATCTGTGAAAGGATTGAGAGTGAACTATTGAAGAGAGATGTAGAATTATCCTTTCCTTGTAATGTTTCTCTGAATAATGTTGCTGCACACTACACATCTCCCCCAGATGATAAAACAATTATAAATGAGAGTGACATTGTAAAAATTGATTTTGGGACACATGTGGACGGATACATCGCAGACAACGCCTTTACAGTGGGTTTCATTCCAGAGTACGATAAACTGATTGAAGCATCCGAAAAAGCCCTAGAAATTGCTATAGAAATGATTAAACCCGGAGTTGAAACAAGTTTAATAGGGAAAAAAATCGAGGAAACAATTAAGGAGTACGGTTTCAGGCCAATAAAAGACCTCTCTGGACATTTACTCGACCAGTACATTCTTCACAGCTCAAAGATCATACCAAACATTTCGGTTCCTTACGGCACCAAAATAGAGGAAGGAGAAGTCTACGCCCTTGAAACCTTCGCCACCACGGGTTCTGGAAGCGTAACCGAGGCGCCATACGCGTATATTTACAGTTTAATGCCCATTAGAGCGCCTCTAAGATTTAAGGGGGCGCGTCAAGTGCTTAGCCTAGTCCAAAGAGAATACAAAACATTACCATTTGCAGAAAGATGGTTAGCAAAAAAGGTTTCTAAAGCGAGACTCAAACTCGCCATTAAAGAATTAATGGAAAAAGGATTACTCCGCGCCTACAACGTACTGTCAGACAGGAAGGGAAGCAAGGTATCTCAAGCAGAGCGCACCTTAATCGTCCAAGAAGATGGATGCGAGGTAACCACATAATTACCGAGAGAAGCCAAAAAAATAGCGGTATTACCCAAATTAATTGTGATGGAAGCTAAGCCATATTTTAAGTCATAAAAAATACCTGGTGAAAATATTATTGACAAGTATCGAGATATCTTTTCTTGGCGGAGCCCGAGAGGTTGGCCGATCATGCATCTTTATCAAGAAAAAGGACACGTGTATTCTCTTAGATGCGGGAATCAACCTGGGAAAGGCGTCAGAGGAAGAGTTATATCCCTTAGAGCCAACTGATCGACCCACCGCCGTTTTTATTACACACGCACACCTAGATCACTCGGGATATCTCCCCGCAGTGATTTCAAAATATGATTGCTCAGAATTCGCTACACCTCCAACCCAAGATTTGGGTGAACTTTTGCAAATAGACTTTCTAAAGCTGCAGAAAGAGTGGGAGGTTGAAGCGCCATACACCACAGAAGATATTATGGCGGTTCGAAGCCACGCAGTAGATCTAAACTACAGGGTTGAAGTAGACATCGGAGAGGGTGTCAGAGCCATGCTTCTCCCCTCAGGGCACATACTAGGCGCGGCGATGATTCGTCTCAAGGTTAATAATCACAACATTCTCTATACGGGAGATTTATCCACTAGAAACACCCGGACCCAGAGCATGGCTGAGACAGCCGTGGGCAAGATTGATACACTCATAATCGAATCCACCTATGCTGCCCCTAATGATCGACACCCAAGCTTTCAGAAAGTTGAGAGGGATTTCATTGAATCAATCAACAAAGCCCTCGACCGTGGCGGTAGAGTCCTTGTACCCGTCTTTGCGGTTGGAAGAGCCCAAGAAGTAATGCTGTCACTTGAAGCCTACATCCGAAGTGGTGTACTGTCACACGTTCCAATATACATCGACGGAATGATTAAGAAAGTTAACGAGGTCTATCGATTGTACTGGACTTATCTTCGCCCCACAATTAGGAGGCAGATAAGATACACGAGGCAGAGCCCCCTGGAATCAGACATCTTTGTCGAGGTACACCAGAGAAAAGACATTAACATTGACGACCCGTGCATCATCATTAGCACCTCAGGGATGCTTGAGGGAGGACCGGTGATCGAGTATCTGAAGCGTATAGCGGGAGATCCTAAAAGCCTCATCTGCCTTACAGGCTACCAAGTACCCGGAACAAGAGGGCGGAGACTCCAAGATGGAGAAAGAGAAATCAAGCTTTCACCGAACAGCGAACCCATAAAAGTAAGATCGGAGATTAAAACCTTTGAGTTCAGCGCCCACGCGGATCAGTCCGGGCTCTTCAGGTTCATATCGAAAATCAAAGAGCTGAAGAGAGTTTACTGTGTTCACGGAGAAGAGTGGAAAACTATAGAATACGCAGAACGAATTGAAGAACTAAAAAATGTGGACGCCTACTCCCCCATGAACGGAGAAACATACCTAATTTGAAGATTAAGAACTAACTAAATCATCGAATTTTATAGTTCCAGTATACAGTTTGCGGATAATTTCGACCAAGTCATCCTTGTTTACAACAGCCTGTTTTCTGGAATCTCTGTCCCTTATAGTTACTGTGCTAGCCTTGGGCGTATCGTAATCTATGGTAATACAGAAGGGGATGCCTATTTCGTCCGCCCTGGCATAGCGCTTACCTATGGAACCGCGGTCGTCATAGTCCACATCTAGCCCGTTCTCCCGGAGTGTCTGGTAGGTTTTAAAAGCTATCTCCATTAAGGGTTCTCTTCTCACAAGCGGCAAAACCAAGGCGAGAATGGGTGCGATTTTTATGGGGAACTTGAACCAGCTCCACCCCCTTCCATCATCCTCGCGGTAGCAGTGTTCCAAGATGCAGTAAATGGCCCTCTCAACCCCGAAGGAGGGTTCCACAACTTCTGGGATAACTTTCTCGCCGTCAACACTCACGGACAGGTCCTTACCGCTCTTTTTCATGTGGTTAAACAAGTCATAGTTTGTTCTATACGCGTTGCCAACTATTTCTTTTCTCCCGATACTCAACTCAACCTCGAGATCAAAGTTACCTCCAGAGTAGAAGGGAGTCTCCTCGGGCATCATGTGCCTGAAGTGAAACTTATCGTAGGGAATACCCAAGCTCTGATAAAAGATGGTTTCCTTGGCGATATAGTAAGCCATATAGGGATTGGGAAGAATCTTTTTATCTAGAGATTCCTGCGCAGTCACCTCAACAGGCTCTGTCTCGCCCTTCTCCTGCTGCTCCCTCGTCAGAATACGGATTTTTATATCCTTCACCTTATCGAAACTCGGATGGTTCCCTATCTCCTTGGGATGTATAAACATCTCAATCTCCATCTGGGTAAACTCGCGAACACGCATCAAACCCTGCCTTGGGGAAATCTCGTTTCGGTAGGATTTACCAATCTGAGCGATACCAAAGGGAAGTTTCGCCCTCATCGACTGCTGAACACGCTTAAAATCCATAAAAATATCTTGGGCGGTCTCAGGCCTCAGAAAGGCGGTCTGCCCACCTGCGGGTCCAACCTTAACACTCAGCATCAGATTGAAAACAGTCACCTCAGACAACTCTCCGCCACAATCCGGACAAACCAGATTGTTCTCCCTGATTATCCTTGTGAGTTCTTCGGGGGGCATCCCCTCAACATATAGACCCAGACTATCCTCAATCAAATGATCCGCACGCATCCACTTCTTACACTTCAAACAGGAAACCGTGGGATCAGTAAACGAGTCTAAATGGCCGGAAGCCTTCAAAGCCTCATACGGGAGAATCGTAGATCCATCCAACTCATAAACGGGAGGATTAGTCTCTTTCAAAACAAAAAACTCACGCCAAGCCTGAACCAAATTATTCTTCAGCTTGGTGCCCAAGGGTCCGAGATCATAGAGACCGGAAATGCCCCCATATATTTCTGCGCTTGGGAACACAAAACCTCTGTGATTCGCAAGAGTCCAAATCCTTTCAAACAGAGTTTTACTTTCTTTCCCCTTTCTATGAGCGTTTTTGTTGCCCTTTCCTGCCATGGTAACCATCACTCTCAACTAACAGTGGTTCGGTACTAGGATTTTTGAAACTTAACACAAAATTACTTAAAATAACTTTCTACATTGTCGTAAAACACAAAAACATGAAGATAGTAGAATTGAGGGTTATCTAGCCTTCACACGCTTAATAACCGGGGGCCGAGCCTTGTACAGTACACGGTAACCACACTGAGGGCACTTAATTCCTCCAAGAAGGTCAAGTCCTTCTACGGTAACCTCTTTTCCGCACTTCCCACAGATATACACCATTTTTCAGACCCCTTTTCTCTTACTATTTTACGAAACCACTATGGACTGAAGTTTAATAAATATATCCCGCCAAGACTTAATCAAGAACTCCCTCCACAAGCTTATCACTTTTTACTCGAGTTATTTTGACTCTTACCAAATCGTTCACCGGAGCCTCCTCCGCATCAAGAATTATCGTGGGACCCTCCCTCAGAGGATAAGCAACGTAAACTCCAGAGTGTAATTTTTCCGCTACAACAGCCTCAACGATTTTTCCCACCAAATCTCTCTTCCGCTCCAAGTTGATTTGCTTTGCTTTTTCAAAGATCATTCTGCTCGCTCTTTCCTTCGTAGCCGGAGGCGGTGATTCGAAATCCCCAAACGCGGACATTGGAAGGGGCCTAAACCTGTAAATCGTCACCTTTTCAACACCACAATCGGCCATCCGATCCATTAGCCTCACCGTTTCTCTCGCCGATTTCATAGTCTGACCCGGCAATCCGTGAATAAAATAAACATAAGGCCTTAAACCGTGGGCCACCGCACGCCTCACGGCTGAAAGGCTCTCACCCGGAGTCGAAGGCCGACCAATCTTTCTTGAATGCGCCTCCGAACCTGTTTCACACCCTATATGTACGGTCGTATTCGGAAGATAAGTACTTATAATTCGAGCCGCCTCATCAGTGAAAAGGCAGGGCTTAATATTCTCAATCGATATGTAAGTCTTCTCTTTTTCTGCCTTCTGGATTTCTGAAACCTCGGAGAGTAGTGACTCCATCTCCGAATAATTAGGTTCAGGAAAACAAGGATCGGTAAGAGGATCCGGGTTCACCAGCTTCTCCCTCTGATAATCGAGAAAATCACTCGCACCCAACACGATTCGCCTGACACCACACTCCAACAAACCGCTTATCTCCCTCAAAATACTTTTTTTACTCCTACTACGAGGAGGGCCGAAAAGACTTGGCACCGAGCAGAAACCACAACCTGGAGGTATCCCTACGGGACAGTAATACCTTTTCGCCAGGTCGTCCCCACTGCACAAACCACACCCACTACACTTCCGCCCATCGGGAAGAGCCAAAAGCGTCCTACGATAGTTGGAACACCCCCTAACACAAGTAACATAAACACGCGAAACCCGAAAATAAGGATAATCAGCAATTCTCTCAACCGACGGCTCAAACCCAAACTCGAAAACCGGAGGCCTAAGCCCAGTCATCACCACACCACCATCCGTCTTAAAAGCCAAACCCCTGATTCCCTTTAGCACCTCCCTCTCAGGCAGTAGACCTTTAGACAAACCCTCATCAAGCAGTTCCTTCAGAGTCACTTCACACTCCGAAATAACCGCCAGATCATAATCCGTCCGCCCCAACAACGTGTAGGGATCAGCAGCAGCAGGACCACCAGCAATAGCAACCCCATCCTCCTTTACTCTCCTCCATGAACGAACAACCCTTCTCATCGAGGGAACATCCATACTCATACCGCTGCACATCAAAACATCAAAATGCAGCAAGAAGGATTCGTCTGCAAAAATCCGCTCGGCGGGGCATATCCTGCACTCAAACCCTAACTGTTCGAGCATCCCAGCCACCGTCCGCGGACCCGCACCGATAACGTCCCGAGTGAACCTTCTCGCACCTCTCTCGGTAGCCAACGCATCCACAATTAAGAAACGCGCTCCGCCCATAAACGCACCAACCCGACAGACCGTTATCCATACACTTTTTAAGCACATAAATTTAAATAATCATAGTGTGTCTTTAATAAATGGCAAAAAAGCTGGAATGGTGAGTAATGGCACAGCAAATATGTCCAATATGCGGCCTACCAAAAGACCTATGCGTCTGCCAAGAAATAGTAAAAGAAGAACAAAGAATAAAAATCCGAACAGAAAAAAGGAAGTGGGGAAGAGACGTAACAATTATCGAGGGTATCGACAGTAAGGATGTCGACCTTGCTAAACTTGCCACCAAGCTAAAGAGCGCTCTTGCGTGTGGCGGCACGGCAAAGGACGGGCGTATCGAGCTTCAGGGAGACCACAGGTACCGGGCTAAGGAACTTCTAGTCGAGTGGGGCTACTCTGAAGAGAACATCGACGTCTCATAACAACAAAATCTCTTATCTTTCTTATTTCTTGTCTCTTTAACTTGTTCTCGGTGCTGGCGGGGATGTTTGACAGAATTAGAGGGTTGCTCCGCGGTTTGACCAGGCGTCCAGCGAGAAGAAGGGGGCTACTGGTCTGTCCGAGGTGTGGAA
>JAUQYY010000261.1 GCA_030587505.1 Candidatus Sigynarchaeota archaeon | reverse complement strand
TAGTGCAAGGGCCTTGTCGTAGCACTCTAGGGCCTCCGTGAAACAGCAGAGGTTAAACAGAGCGTTTCCCTTGTTGTGCAGAGCCTCCCAGTCCTCGGGGTCGGCTTCCAGCGCCCTATCAAAAAAGGCTATGGCTTCCTTTAACTTGCCCAGCTCGCAAAGCGCGTTGGCCTTGTTGAAGAGAGCCGCCGAGTAGTTGGGTCTCAGAGCCAGCGCCTCATCGTAACACTTGATGGCCTCGTCAAACCTGCCCTGGTGGAAAAACTCGTTACCCTTGTTAACCAGTTCCTTAACCCTTTCTGGATTCAATTTTCATAATCCTCCAAGGGGAAAAAGGACTACAACCTTTTTTCTTTTATCCTTCCGCCTTTGTTCATCATATCAAACATGGGTGGTTAACCTTAAATAAAACCTAATCGTAAGATTGTTTCAAAAAATTACTCACTTGGAGGTAAACGAAGGGAGAGACTTGGTGAGAAGAGAAGAAAGGAGGCAGAAAGATGGGAAAAGGGGAATTGCCGGACTACGTTAAGGATAGGATCTGGCTTAAGAAGTATCCAGAAGACGTGCCCAAAGAGGTGGACATACCTGAGGACAAATCTATACCTGATCTAATGGAGGAGGCCACAGACAGGTGGCCCGACGCGGTGAACATAATATTCTATGGGAGAGAGTTCACACGAAAAGAGTTTAAAGAAAACATCGATAGGCTTACAACCGCCTTCCAGAAGAAGCTGGGAATCAGAAAGGGCGACAAGGTAGCCATATACCTTCCCAACTGTCCACAGTTCATAATCTCCTACATAGCTGGACTCGCAACGGGGAGCAACGTAACGTGCATAAGCCCGCTCTTCGTGCCCAGGGAAATCGCATACCAGCTAAATGACAGCGGAGCCCAAACCATTGTGACGCTGGACATGTTTTACCCCAACGTGGAAAAAATAATTGACGAGGTCAAACTCAACAACATAGTTTTAACGAACATAATGGGGCAGACGCCGAGCGTGGAGGAGGACGAGGAGAGGGGAATCTACCACATGAGCAACCTGATAAAAGACACGGAGCCCGACGTAACAGAAGTAAAGGTGAACCCGAAGGAGGACGTAGCCGTAATCCAGTACACTGGGGGTACGACGGGACTTCCGAAGGGGGCGATGCTCACACACTACAACCTCATATCGAACGCCCATCAAATTGTGCCCTACACTGAGGCGTTAATGAAAAGGTTCGGTGAGGAGAGGGTTAAGTCGATCAGTGTGCTGCCATGGTACCACGTTTACGGTCAGACCTGTGAAATCGTCACGGGCTCCCTACTAAACTCCCAGGCGGTCGCCTTCGCCCAGTTTGACCCCGGAGCTATTCTCGACGCTATTCAGAAGTACAAGCCCTGGCTCTTTCTCGGAGTATCCGCAATGCTCATCGCGCTTGTGAACCACCCCAAGGCTGAGGAAACGGATTTAAGCTGCCTCAAGTACATGAACATGGGAGCCGCACCCACCCCGGACGAGGTCGCCAAACAGTGGAAGGAGCTCTCTGGGCATCCACTCAGCGAAGGCTATGGCTTGACGGAGTCAAGCCCCGTAACCCACGCGAGGCCGGCCGAACTGTTCGGAGAGAGGTTGGGCAGCATCGGACCGCCGATTCCCAACACTCTGGCGGCGATAGTTGACCCGGACACGAACGAGTTCCTACCCATTGGCGAACTAGGCGAGCTGGTTATAAGCGGCCCCCAGGTGATGAAGGGGTACTGGAACAGGCCTAAAGAAACCGAGGAGGTTTTCTTCGAGGCGGGGGGCTACAGGTGGCTCAAAACCGGAGACCTCGCGAGAATGGACGAGGACGGATACTTCTACATTGTCGACCGCACGAAGGACATAATAAAGTACAAGGGACACAGCGTCTACCCGCGGGAGATCGAGGAGGTTATCTTCGAACACCCTGCGGTGCTTGAGTGCGCGGTCATTGGTGTGCCTGACCCGCAGACCGGGGAGAACATCAAGGCTTTCATATCGCTCAAGGACGAGTACAAAGGCAAGATAACCGAGGAGGAGATGAAAAACTGGATAAAGGAGAGGGTCGCAGCCTACAAGTACCCGAGATACGTGGAGTTCATAGACGAGATACCAAAAACAATCGTGGGAAAAGTTCTAAGGAGAGCGCTAAGAGAAAGAGAAGCGGCGAAAGCGGGATAAACCCCACCTTTTTTCACTCTTTTTTATTTTTCAGGCAGCAATTCCTGTCTAAGAAGTAATTCTCTTTATGTTCTCAGTGTCGTCAAATGCTTTGTCAAAACCGTAAATTTCACTTATTCTTTCACGTCTCACAACTTCCACCGCTGGGGGGATAGGTAAAGGTCAAAAAAGACTGTATAAGGTCTGAAAGGTTTTCTTTGTTTCTGCCGACTCGTTTGGGAGTCTGAACTTCGTGGTTTCACCGAAAGCTTGTGATTATCCTTAAATATGAATTTGGAATCTCCGTTCTCTGATTTTCTAGAAATCTTAAGGAAGGTTGATGGGTCTTGTCTGGTGAGAAAGGGTCGAAGGAGCTTCCAGAGTACATCAAAAACAGAATCTGGTTGAAAACCTACCCCGAAGGGTACCCTGCGGAGGTTGAGATTCCAGAAGACAAGGA
>JAUQYY010000253.1 GCA_030587505.1 Candidatus Sigynarchaeota archaeon | reverse complement strand
AACTCGGTTCGGAAGGGAACGGTGATCCTACCCATAGCGGTAGCCCTCCGGGCCTGTGTCTCGGAAGCTGTAGCGGTTGAAGGTGAAGGTTGCTTCTCGGTTTGGTAGGGTGGGGTGCTTGCGGAGGTAGGCTTTCGCGTGTGTTCTTTTGTGCCCGGTTTTGAGGTATACGATTACTCCCGCTTTTTGGCTTAGCACGGAGCCTCCCTCGGGTGGGGGAATGGCGTGTTTGTTGGGGTTGGATGGGGCTGCTCTGCAGGTGGCTACCAGTGCGGCGTCGTTTCTGAACGCTGCCTCCCAGAAGCCTCCTATGACCGAGGTTAGGGTTACGTCTGGGAATTCTTTTCTCATCTTTTCGTCGCAGAGTAGGAGGGCTATGTTGTCCACCAGGATGAGTCTGGAGCCCGTTTTTCTCACCACTCTTTCTGTTTCCCTGCTTATGGTGTACTCTTCCAGGGGGTTGAAGGCCGTGGCTACGTGGATGTTTCTGAAGACCGCTGTGGGGTTTACGCCTGCGCTTAGGGCTGTGTCTGCGAGGCGGTATGTGTTGAGCACAGTTCTCTCTTTTCGGTAGTTGCTGCAGCAGACGTAGACCGCGGGTGACGCGAAGCCTCCCCTCGCGGTGTCGAGGAGAGAGTTTACGAGCAGCCTGTGTACGAGTGTTTGGAGGATTCTTCGATCCCCGTAGAGGAGGGTGAACGTTGAGGTTTCCACCCCTCCGCCGATGAGCGAGTCCAGGAGCGAGCTTCCGGTGGTCAGCTTCCCGACGTTTCGGTAGTAGACATCAAGAGCGTTTTGATACCAGTCCGCCGGGTATCCTTTGAAAAGAGGGTCGGCTGGATGGTGTGGGGTTGTGTGCCGGGTTTCTGGATGGTTGGTTGTTTCACCGCAGCTGGGGAGCATGTTCTCCGCTTCCTGCCGTCTCTGAAAAATTATACATTTTTTAGCCAATGGAATCCTTAGCGTGAGTTTTTTTAAGCTTAATTTGGAAAAAATCGTCGTTTGAGTCCACATCCAGGTAGGGGAGAGGTCGGCGAAAGTATTCTATGAGAAAGTGGTAAACTCTATTTGTTGGCGCTCCGATCCGCACCACCAGTTCGCAAGGGGACAAAGCGTCTTGGAAAAATGAAAAGCAAAAAATGGTGCTATTCATTCCGAGACCATCAAAACTAACAGTAGCCTCTGGGAGGGGCTTGGAGTTATTAGGCCTGTTCGTTGTGTTTTGTTTTTGTGAAAGACTTGGAGAATTCTCTTATCTCATCTATGAATTTGTAAAAGTTTTCCAGTCCCCTCACTATGTTTTCGTAGGCTATTTCATCATCGATTTTTCCGTACCTGTGCACGAGAAAGTTTCTGAATCCCCTCATCTCTTTCACAATCTTTCCCATTTCACTTGAAAGAATTCTGTTTTCCACTAGATGTTCCACCACCTCTTCCTCGCTGGACGGGACGCCTAGTTTTAGGTCGGAATTTATTACGGCGCAAATCCCGAGAACATTTTGTATGCAAAACTCGACTCTCTTGTAGATACCATCCTTAATCAACCCGAGATTCCAAAAAAACTTTCCAAATCCTTCGGCAGATTTTCTTTCACCAGTTCCAAACTTTCTTCGATCCCTTTTATTTTAACTATCATGGTTCGATTCTTAGCATCAACCTCACCTGTAGAGGTAATCATGGAGGAGGGGTTTGAACAGCTCGAAATCTCTGACCGTGTTGAGCGCAACCTCGTAGAGGAACTCTGTGTCCTTGGCGTAGAGTACCCTACCCTTTAAGACCTCCACCCTAAGTGCGTATGAGTGGAGTACCGTGAGTCTATTTAACGTATCTCTCCTTTGGCTCTTGAAGGTTTACGACTCCGCCACTCTTAATTGCAGCGGGTCAGCCTCGGCTCCGTCCAGTCTTAACACTGTCGAATCCGTTTCAAATTACCCGCAGATGACGAATGTTGTTATCAACAACTGCACGGTCGGAACAGTTAGGGGTGTCACTTGGATACCAAAGCTGCCGGTAATAAACTACTTGTTCATCATTTATTACTTCTATTACCTCTATTCTTCATCTCAGAACCAGTTTTTCACCCTTAGCCTAGCAGTTGGAGGAGGAGCCGCTGCCATTGTAGCTGCAGCTGTTGCAATTGCTCTGTGGAGACGCAAAACCTAATGTTTCTCTCTTCTTTTTTATTTGCGCATCATTGGTCTCCGAAACTCAAAATGGTTCTATTTCGAGATAGACAAGCTACTCCATAGTGAGTAGAAGTGGAGTTGAACAGGTCAGGTTTCAGAAGGGTTCCGTTAATAACGGTTATAACAAGTTCCCGTAAAAAGAGTTTACACCAATCTTGGAGTATGCAATTTTAATTGCCGAGCCTAATCTATTATGAAGTAGGTGTCAAGGCTTGCGATCAATCGTTTTCTCTCCAGACGACTAATGGGAGTTTTGCCTTAATTCTGAGTTTGTCGAACTCATCGACGGTTAGCCCGGCGAGTCTAGAGGCTCCGTAGAGGTCTTCATTCTCAACGAAGAGCTTGAGGGCTATCTTCTTAGGAGGCTGGCTTCGAATAAACTCCCAGTCGGCACTGTGCTTCCTAGTTTCCCTTTCTGCTTCTTCCAGTGAGGAACCCATTGAATCACCACGGAGAATAGGCGACGGCTCCCTGTAAGTGTGTTGCCCCGGGGGCTGGTGAAAGAAGTTAACGAGGAAAAGTGTCAGAATCTCGGGAGGGTTCCTCTTTCCTGGTGCTATTCTATGGTGAATCCCAGTTTTCCGGTTGTCGCTTTTGTGA
>JAUQYY010000249.1 GCA_030587505.1 Candidatus Sigynarchaeota archaeon | reverse complement strand
CCGAAGAAGAAGCAGAAAAAGCAATCCACGCAGCGGAAGCAACTTTCAAAATAAGAGCGGTGACACCCGCCCTCCAAGAGATCTGGAACCTAGAACCCTACGAGGGCGTAGAATACTACTGGTCCGGAACTACCCTCGAGTACCCACCCTTCACCCTCCAAGACAGAATCTTCAACCCCATAAAACGCATACTCACCGAAGCCGAAAAAGAGGGAAAGAAATGGCTCACACGAGGGGAACTCGTTGAGAAAGCCTACGAGTACTTCAAAGAACACAAGTTCGGGTACAGAGCAACACCCCGAACAATCACCAAGGAATTCGTAGAAGACCTAATAGAAGATGCGGAGGAACTGCTCCTCATAACCTCAAAGCAGCACAACGGCAAGGTCCTCTATCAGCTAAACCATCAGATCGCAAGCCTATGAGCCAGCTAGTAACCAGTCGTCAACCGCCAGAGAACCTATTCACACCTACTGTACAGCGCTCTCGATCATCTTGAGGATCTGCTCCCTTTCGAAACGCTTTTGGTCGATAGCCCCTGAGCCGCAGGCCGCGATGCAGGCGCCGCAGCCCTTGCAGACAGCTTCTATTACGCGGGCTTTTCTGGTTACTATTTTGACTTCTCCCAGTTGTTCCTCGCAGGTTACCATCTGTATGGCGTTGTATGGGCAGACTTCTGCGCATCGCCCGCAGCCGATGCAGAGTTCTTCGTTGACTTCTGATGTTATGCCTACTGTTTCGATTTTGCCTTTGGCTAGGATTGTTGTGGCTCTTGATGCTGCTCCTTCTGCTTGGTCTATTGCTTCTGGTATGGTGGATGGTGTGCTCGCGGTTCCGCAGAGGAATATTCCGTCTGTTGCGAAGTCGAGTGGTCTGAGTTTTACGTGGGCTTCCAGGAAGAACCCGTTCTGGTTTAGGGGTACTTTTAGCATTGGGGCTAGTTTTTCGTTGTCTGGGGATGGTACGAGTGGTGTGGCTAGGACGACGAGGTCTGCGTCTATTTCTACGTTTCTTTGCAGGAGGGGGTCGTAGGCTTCGACGACTGGTTTGCCGTCTTTTGACAGTTTGACTTCGGGTTTCTGGTCTTCTGAGTAGCGTATGAATAGTACGCCTTCTCTCAATGCTTTGCGGTAGAAGTCTTCGTACTCTTTTCCTGGTGTGACGATGTCTCTGTAGAGTATGAATATGTTCCTCTCGGGGTCTGCTTCCTTGAGTGTTAGCGCCTGCTTAATGGAGGTGGAGCAGCAGACTCTTGAGCAGTATGTTCTTTTTCCTTCTTTTTCTCTTGCTCCTACGCACTGGATGAAGACGATGTTTTTTCCGGGGTCGAGGTTTCCCGCTTTCATTGCTTCTTCGAACTCTAGTCCGGTTATTATTCTGTCGCTTTTTTCGTAGTTGTACATTCCGACGGGTTTGAACGATTCGGCTCCCACGGCTACCACTATAACGCCTATGTTGATGTCTTTTGTTCCCTCTTCGTTTTCGATTGTGGCTTTGAAGTTTCCGATGTATCCTTCTATGTTCTTGAGGGTTACGCCCGTGTAGACGGTTATGTTCTCATTCTTGTTTATTTCTTCCAGTTTCTCCTGGATGAGTTCCTGGGCGTCTTTTCCCGATAGGAAGAGCTTGCCCAGGCTTCTGAGCTTGCCGCCCAGCTCTTTCTCCTTCTCGATGAGGTGGACTGGGTATCCTTGTTTGGCTATGCTTAGTGCTGCGGTCATGCCTGCGATGCCGCCGCCTATGACGAGTGCTGATCTTTCGACTTCTACGGTTTGTCGGTATATTGGTTTGAGTCTTCTGGCTTTTTCGACCGCCATTCTGACTAGGTCTTTGGCTTTCTGTGTTGCTTTTTCGTATTCGTGCATGTGGACCCAGCTGCACTGGTCTCTTATGTTTGCCATTTCGAAGAGGAAGGGGTTTAGTCCTGCTTCTTCACAGGTTTTCATGAAGAGTGGTTCGTGTGTTCTGGGAGTGCATGAGGCTACGACGAATCTGTTGAGGTCGTATTCCGCTATTAGCTGTTTTATTTTTTCTTGGGTGTCGCTGGAGCACGTGTACATGTTGTCCTCTGCGTAGACTACTCCTGGGAGTGTTTTGGCGTACTCTGCGACCTCTTTGCAGTCGAGAAATCCTCCAATGTTGGTTCCGCAGTGGCAGATCATGACTCCTATTCGGGGCTCTTCGCTTATTTTCTTCTCTGGCACCTTTTTCTCCGTTTTTATTAGTGTTCCTCTGGCCGGCGCGAGGAGCTCCGACGCTTTGGCCGCCGCTGCGCTTGCTTGGGCCACTGATTCTGGTATGTCTTTGGGTCCCTGCACGTATCCGCACATGTAGATTCCCGGAACGTTGGTTTCGACCTGGGCGTATTCGTCCTTTTCTTTTATGAAGCAGTGGCTATCTATGTTTATTCCGAGTATTTCTGCCAGTTCTTTGGTTCCTTCCGAGGGTATGAGTGCTGGTGAGAGGACGACTAGCCCGACTTCCATTTCTCCGAACTGCATTTTTTCCATGTCTTCGTAGCGGAGCTTTAGGTTCTTTGTTTTGGGGTCCTCTGTGATGTGGGAAACCTTGCCGCGGGTGTACTTGACGTTGTATTCTTCCTTCGCCCGGTTTACGAAGTCCTGAAAACCCTTCCCAAACGCTCTCATGTCGATGTAGAAGATGTGGCACTCCGCGTTGGGGTCGTGCTCCTTTGTTATGATGGCTTCTTTTGTGGCGTACATGCAGCACACGCTGCTGCAGTAGGGTTTCACCTTGGTGTCTCGGGAGCCCACGCACTGGATCCAGGCGATTTTCTCTGGGGGTTCGTGGTCTGAGGGTCTTACTATGTGTCCTCCCGTTGGTCCGGATGCGCACATTAGCCTCTCGAATTCTAGGGCTGAGATGACGTTCGGATATCTTCCGTACCCGTACTCCGGCTTCTGGGTGAGGTCGAACTGGTCGAATCCTGTTGCCACGATGATGGCTCCCACATTTATTTCTTCTATTCTTTCTTTCTGCTCAAAGTCTATGGCACCCGCTGGGCAGAACTTTTCGCACGTGCGACACTTTCCCCGCTGGAAGTAGATGCACTCGTCGGGGTTTATGAGGTATGTGTTTGGGACGGCTTGGGCGAAGGGGGTATATATTGCTTTTGTTTGCCCTAGCCCCATGTTGTACTCGTCTTTTACCTTTCTTGGGCACTTTTCGCTGCAGGTTCCACACGCTTTGCACTTGGTTTCGTCGACGTAGCGGGGTTTGCGTAGAACCTGCACCTTGAAGTTTCCCGCCTTTCCGGATACGCTTTTCACCTCGGAGTATGTGAGCAGTTCGATGTTTGGGTTCCGTCCAACCTCAACCATCTTGGGGGCGAGGATGCAGAGTGAGCAGTCGTTGGTTGGAAACGTCTTGTCTAGCTGGGCCATTCTCCCTCCGATGCTGGGGCTTTTCTCCACGAGGTAAACCTTGTAGCCCAGCTCGGTTAGGTCGAGGGACGCTTGAATCCCAGCGATTCCTCCGCCGATAACCAGTACGGAACCCACGATTTCCTCGTCATTCTTCTCCATATGCGACACCTCTAAATCAGTTTGAGAGCCTTGGCTATTAGAACAGTAAGGTCGGTAACCTCAAAATCGTACCTTTTTGTCTTGGAGTCGGAGAACTGCACCTCGGTTTTCAGGCAGTTGAAGTGAATCTGACACTTGGGACAGGTGGTGACGAGGACATCCGCACCCGTGCTTTCAGCCTCGTTCATCCTGTCCACTCTTATCGCCTTTGCGTAATCGTTGCACGAAAGGAAGCAGCTTACTCCGCAGCACAGGGAATACTCTCTGCTCCTCTCCATCTCAACGAAATCCAGTTCGGGTACACTCTTTATGACTGTTCTTGGAGCGTCGAACACTTTTGCCTGTCTTCCGAGACGACACGGGTCGTGGTACGTGACTCTCTTCTCCTCTGTTACGGGATAGTCCAAATTGCCTTTGTTTATCTGGTCAGCCAAAAACTCGGACATGTGCACTACTTCGAAGGGCAGTTTGCCGAAGTACTCGGGGTAGTCCAGCTTGAGTGTTCTGTAGCACTCGGCGCACGTTGTGATAAGTGTCGACGCCCCCGTTCGGTCGATGGCTTCAATATTATACTCCGCCAGCTTCATGAAGGTGTCAACGTCCCCTGACCATAGTCGGTCGTGCCCGCAGCACTTTCCATCTTTAACCACCGCCGGTGTTATGCCGAGTTCGTTCAGGATAGCAACCGCCGCCACGGCGGTGTCCGAGGGCTTCACACCATAGTCTCCAAAAACCTGGTCAAAGATGGGTAGGCATCCCACAAAGTAGGCGTACTCACCCTTGTCCTGAATCTTGAGCTTTGAGGGAAACCAGTCCCCGAGAATGTTCGGAGTCAAGCTAGAATCAGCCATGAGTCTTGCTATCGATGAGAGGATGCCCATGTGCGCCTCGTAGCCGCGCACTCCCCTCTTGGCACTTTCAATCCTCGCGTCCCTAACGAAGCGTGAAAACTCAATTCCCATCGGACATATTGCTGAGCACTGGTCGCAGGTGAGGCAGCTCCAGATGTCTTCACTTTTGACTATGCATTCGGGGCCGTTTAGGAGTAGTTCGTGGATCATGAGTCTTGGATTAAAATTCTTCAGTGCGCTTACGGGGCAGATACCAACGCACTGGCCGCGTGTGAACCGCCGGGCTCAGACGCTTCGGCCGCATTGGTAACAGTACTTTACAATGTCCGCTATTGAGGATTCTGAGGCTGAGGTCATTTATTATTCCTCCTTCAACATTTCTAACACGACTTTGGGTTTCACCCTATTTTCATCGATTCCGACTTCCTCTGGTTTTAGACCCATAGCTAGGCCCAGTAGCTGCGGGTAGAGCAGGACTGGGATGCCGTACTTTTCGCCGAGAAACCTTTCAACTATCGGCTGGTTTCTGTCGAACATCAGGGTGCAGAAACCGCAGAAGGTGACTATTATGTCGGCTTCCGAGGATTTTATGGATCTCAGCTTTTCGCCTGCTATTCTTAGTGAGGCTTCCCTGTCGACGCCGAATATGACGAAGCCGCAGCAGGCCATTTCGTCGGGGTACTCTACTACCTCAGCGCCGGTCGCCCTTACTAGGTCTCTTAGCACGTCTGGGTCTTCGGGGTTGCCGAAGTGGAGGTGTTCTGAGGGTCTAACTAGGTGGCAGCCTGGGTGAATTGCCACTTTCAGCCCTTCGAGCGGGTGTGTTACGCTTTCCTTGATTTTCTCCAGTCCGACGTCTTCGAGGAGCACTTTGGCCAGGTGTTTGACTTCCACGTTTCCCTTGTATTCTCTTCCGATTTCTTTCAGGAGCCTGCTTACCTGTTTCCTCTCTTCTTCGTTTTCTTTGTAGATGTTGTTCACTTCTGTTAGGGTGCTGAAGCAGCCGGTACAGATGGTTAGAATGTTTAGTCCCAGGCTTTCCGCGAGTGAGAGGTCTCTCACGCCGAGTGCCATGGCGGAGAGGTGGTCTATGGCCATTAGGTAGTAGCCGCAGCAGTTAGCTCCCTCAAGGTCGACGAGCTCTATGCCCAGTTTTTCCGCGACTCTTCTTGTTGCAAGCTCATAGCTAGGTATTCGTGAGGGTGATAAACATCCTGGGAAAAAAGCGTACTTCATTCCTTCAACCTCGGCCTAACATTTTTAAGGTTGCTATTCGCCCTTTTTCGGTTCGGAGCTTCCTAAAACCTTTCTAGCGTTTGATAAGCGTTCTTCCAAACCGGTGCTTTTGAGAAGCTTTTTGACCTCCTCAACGTCGACTTCTGGAAGCTTCGGTAAACCCACCTTTTCTCTCTTCTTCTTCCTTATCTCGGGTACTTCAAACATTCTTCCGGTGTTCAGGATTGTTGTGGCAGCTTCCTTGAAGGCGATGTGTATTATTCCCTCCCGGAAGGCGAGGTTGGCGATGGCTCTGATGATGTCTGCGGGTTTTACCCCCTCGGGGCACCGTTCGAGGCACGCGTAACATGTGCTGCAGAGCCAGATGTTTTTGCTGGCGAACAGTTCATCCTTAAGTCCGTAGACGGCCATCCTGACAATCTGGGCGGGTTTGTACCCGCTGAGAAACCGCGAGACCGGGCAGCTTGAGATGCAGACCCCACACTGGTAGCACAGTCTCAGATCCTCTCCTCCGGGTGTTTTCTCCAGCTCTTTTACGAAGTTTCGGTCCACTTGGTTAAGATTTACTTTGCCGCCTTTGATGGTGTTTTCACTTTCTGGGCTGGCGCTTGCCATGGTTCCGGTTTTCCTCCTTAAACTTAGGAAACTTTGCCGAGGAGGCGAAGTTCCTTTGGATCGCCAAGGGTAACCGTACACCCCAACGCGGGGGCGTAGGGTTTGGAATCCAGAGATTTAACAAGTCTGTTCTCTAATAAAATTTACCATGAATCGCCTCCTGTTTTCGAGAAACAGGTCTTAGGATGATGCGAAGAAGGAAACCTGTTCGAACTTTTGATGGGGACTTCTCCACTCTAGAGTTTGTTGGCTCTCTATTTTTTAGGTTCTGGATGAATATACTAGCGTAAATCTTATTAGTTTAGTATCCGTCTTATTTTAAACTGTACAACGGGGTTTTTGGAGGACTACAAGAGTGAATAGGCTGGCGAAAACCATACTCGTGTTCTCAATCTTGTTCTTCCTAGTTTACTTCCTGCCTGAGGTTCTTCACCTGGGCGGCTGGTGGGACTTGGCCGTACAGGCTCCCTTCATCGCTTTGTCCGCAATGGTCTTCTACAAGGTTATAGCCTCCGAGGGTGCCGATGTTTCGGGTAAGCGGATGCTCGTGCTCCAAGCGTTTATGGTGTTATCCTTTTTCATTTTCTTCGAGGGCCACGGAATGCACTGGACAGCGAACAGCATAGAGGTGCTTATAGCGGAAAACATACCCTTCATCTATCTTGCGTCCTTAGTGTTTCCGCTGAGCAACGTTCCGGCGCAGCTGTACTTCTGGACAATTTACCCCAAGATATACTACCTCGACGAGATGCTTGGACACCAACTGGTTTACACGGGCTTCTTCCTTCTCTTGGTTTCTGGCATGGTTCTGGAGATTTGGACCGGAGAGCACGAGCCCCTCGAGAAGGTTGACTACGCAGCAATCATCGTCGCAGCGGGCATCATTAGTTTTCTGATGGTTCAAGCAGTCATTGAGGGGCAGTTTGTTCCTCAGTCGATTGTGCTTTTGGTGCTGGTACTGATTGTGTTCCCCCTGGCTATGAGGGGCAGGGTCTCCATGAAAGAGTCACCGTTTGTCCTCTTCGTAATCATCTCGGTGATCCTACTCCTGGCGGGTATACTCCTCTACGGGTTGATGACCGATCCGCTCTACGCTGCCTTTGTTGGTCCATGGCCCCAGCCCTCTGAAGCCAAGCGACTGCTGAACCAGTTCCTCGTCTTCAACTACTGGAACGAGTTGAAGTGGCTGCTGCTACTCTGAATAATCAGGGATTAAACAAAGCCTAACCTCTAATTCCCTTTTCTTTTATTTTTAAAACTGGCTGCAGAGAACCGCTAAGGGCCTTCCTCCACCTTTTGGTAATAATAAGATTCTGATTTACTCAAAGAATATCTTTAACTAGTGGGTGTATTATAACTATGGGGCTCCTGAAAAAATTGAAATACGGTATTAAAACTTTGCCAAAGTCTATGGGGATGAGTCTGTTGTCTCAGGATTCGCGTATCGTACACATGCTTCTCGGCTGCGGTCCTAACTCAATCGCAAAGAGGGTGCTGCTCCCCGCAACCCAGATGTGCGAGGAGAGAATACTGGGGTTTGTAAAAGAGCCTAGGAAGAAGGGTCGGACCCATTTGGGAAAAGTGGGTTCTCTTAGTGTTTCTGTGGTTTCCACCGGAATAGGCTGCCCCTCGGCTGCCGTTGTTCTCGAGGCGTTGCACAGGGCGGATGTGAAGACTGCGATAAGAGTGGACTTTGTGGGTGGTCTTAAAGACCACATCGACATCGGCGGCATCATCATTGCGGATTCAGCCTTCAAGGGCGACGGAACCACCAGACACTACATGGGAGGCGAGAGGATAGACGCAAACCCCGAACTAACAAGCCTACTAATCCAAAAATCAAAGGAGCACGGAAGAGATGCCTATGTGGGTCCTGTGTGGACTACGGACGCCCTGTTTCGAGAAACACCCGAACTTTGCAGAGAAGCCGCTGAAAAAGGGTGTATAGGGATAGACATGGAGTGCTCAGCGGTCTTCACCCTCGGGAAAATAAACGGTATGAGGACAGCGGCGATAATGGCTGTGAGCGACAACCCCGCGACTGGAAAGAGTTTTCTGAACATCAAAAAGTTTCCGCCAGAACTGTTGCAAGGATTAGACGACGCAATAAAGATAGCCCTCGACACAATCACCAGTCATGAGGGATC
>JAUQYY010000247.1 GCA_030587505.1 Candidatus Sigynarchaeota archaeon | reverse complement strand
TTTTTAAATATATGTGCTGGTGTAGGTACTTCCATCTGTCCAGTCACTACGGAGGGTAGACATTGCCTTACAAGTTAAAGACAGTAAAATGTCCCGAATGTGGCTACACCTACCAACTGATCCTTTCCGAAGACGACAACAACAGTGAACACTTGTGTGTACGCTGCTCCCAGAAAAAAGCCAAAGAGACCACAGTTAAAGTATAAGTTACATTTAACATTTAAAATAATCACAAATTTTCTCTTTTTTATATTTGAGAAAAAAAGGTTCCCAAATCTTTGTCCTATAATACCCACTTTCACAGACAGCAGACATATAGCGTAAACAGGTACCATACGTATAACTTCGTGTTCTCCGAACTCTGGATTACTAAGATATTTTGGCTCTGAGCTTAAGAGGCTTCCCTAACGATTTGTCGTATATGTAGATTAGCTCACCGGAGGAGAGGTTCATATCCCTAATTTTTGTGTTATCCTCGACGAATCTCGTTTTGTGAATCACTCTTATTGGTTCAACCAATCCCAAAGTTGCTATGAGGCGATCCTTGAGTTCTCTGATGGTTTCCTCTTTGTCTACGGCGTACTCGATGCCTTCAAGCTTATACTTTTCGCTGCAGATTATGCACTTAGGGTTTCTCTCCAGTTTGATTTTTGTGAAACTCTGACTCAGTCCATCATAAAAAAGGTAATTATCAATGAGTGGAGACAAGTCTAGCAGTATTTTAAGAGTTTCCTGCGCCTGGATGCCGCTAAGAACGGCGCTAATGGTTGAAACCCCGGGGAACTTCGGCGGCTCAACCTTCTCTCTCTTCTTTCCCGGTGGCGTGCACGATTTTTGAAACCTTTCGCGGGGGAGGAGCGGTTGGCAGTCGAGGCACGGCGTTACATAGGGTATCACAACCTGAACGTTTCCGTACCATCCATACATGCCACCGTGAACCAGAGGCTTGTTTAGACCAACACACACGGAGTTAAGCCAGCGTCTGGCCTCAAAATTATCAAGCCCATCCACGATTACGTCGCTCTCTTCGAAATACCTTCGAGGAACGTTGACTAGGCTTTCATTCCGATCTATGACGTAAACGTTTGGATTGATCTCCCTTAGTTTCTCTGCAGCCACCCTTGCTTTGTATTCGTCAATGTCTTTTTCTGTGAACAGTAGCTGGCGGTTAAGGTTAGACAGCTCAACAGTGTCCATGTCCACAAGTATAAGCTTTCCGACGCCCATTAGCGCCAGGAACACAGCAACCATTGAGCCTAGCGCACCGACACCGGCTATAAGAACGGTTGATTGGCTGAGTTTTTCCTGATTCCACCCTTCAAGTATTTCTTGCCTGTGATACCTACCTTCAACTTCTTTCAGTGTTGATTCCTCCGTCGGGGTACGATGTGTAAAACGACGGTTAGAAAAAGGTTACTTTCTCAGACGGTCCCACGTTGCATACTTTCTAACGTATTCCTTCGCAGTCTTAACAAACTCGTCCAGATTCCTGGTCATCTGCTTAGCCGCTTTCGTGTTGAGGGGAGAGTTAGGATTCGGATAGTTGAGAAGATTTCTCAGAGTCTCCACAACTCCCGTTAGGCTCATGCTGGGTAGCCAGTCCTTCCCCAGAATGTTCACACACACGTTTTTCTGGAAAATATTCGGGTGCCAAATGTTGGTTTTCCAAATCACCTTAGGAGGTTCAAACGGGAACTTTCTTGGAACAATAATTTCTATTTCGAAGACTCCTTCCTCATATATCCCTGTTCCTATAATAAAACCCGACCATCTTCTCAAGTCGCCGTTAACAGGATGGAAGGACGGCTCTTCTTCCTCCATCAGTTTGGCTTCGTAAACGAGTCTTGCCTCAAATTCCTCATCCGATAGAATCTCGATCCCACCGCTTATGTGTTGATTTGTATGGTTCTAGGAGAAATCAGCATTCTTTTCACAGGTTTGATTGCTTTCAGAGTATTCACGGTTATATGCCTCACATGCTGTCGGTTCATGGGTAACCAGAGCTTTTTTGTCTGTGTTTTATTTTCCGTGGGAGCTTCACTGTGAAAGGGGATGAATGGTAGTACTTGAACTGGTTTTGTTTTCGTTTCTTGTTAGGCTTCGTCGGATGTTTCCTTGGTCGATAATTATGTTAGATTGGAAGTTTAAAAAAGTATTTGGTTTTCTCCGGTCCTTGACAAAGAGTGGTATCTGCTTTCTGGTGAAAAATAGTGAGAGAGATAACTGAGTTTTGTAGAGCTTATCCTCCCTCTGTGCGGGTGACGAGATATAATTTGTCGTAGGGTTGAACCCCAGCCTTTTTTAGGGTCGTGTTGTCGTCGAGCTGTTGTCCTCGGTATACCAAAATCAGGGTCGATGCGGGGACTCTTTTCTTCTTAGCTACCTGCGACTTCAGGGCCTCTATCTCGGTGTCGGCATTGACATCAAACTCCAAAACCTCCCCGCCAATTGCTGAAACTATTTTCACAATCATCACTTTCACCATTTTTTAACGTCTTTGATGTTGAGCGGCTTCCCGCAGTTAGGGCAGAAACCCTTTATTTTTAACCACTCGAGAAGATGGTCCCGGTGTGATGGGAGTCCGCAGAAAGGGCAGTAAACTATCTTTTCGCCTTCCTTTATTTTTAGGTTACAAACAATGCACCTTTGGGGCTTTCGCCAATCCCATGTTCCTACGACTCTAACTTCTGATATTATGAATCTCTTGGACTGGACTCCCTGCACCTGCATACCTCTATTGGTGTTTGGGCTATACTAAGCATTATACGATTATAATTTTTTTGATTTGGACATTCGAATAACACATAGGTTAGATTCAAACGGAGGCCCGGAGTTTCTTCATTGTTAGATTACTTTTTTAAAGGTGGAAACCCAAATAAAAACATGAGTTATCTTTAAACTCGCTTGTTTGAAGCTCATCCGGCTGTGCTTGTTAGAGTTTTAGCCGTTGCTTTAGGATTTAAACCGCCAACCGAGTAGAATCTATCAGAGGGCCGATGCATTTGTCAAATCCGGATAATAAGGTAAAAATTCAGATCGATTCGATTAGAACACCTGCGGGCGATGTTCCTACTGTCGACTCCTTGAAGAGAGTTGTTGACGGCTTGAACATCCTGAACTCCGATATAGATAAGCTTAATGTAGATATGGCAAGGAACATGTCTGCGATAGATAAGGAGCTCAGAAACATTCGCAAGCTGATTGCAGAAGAAACCGTTTCCTTTGAAGTTATGTCGCAGAAACTTGAAAAGGTAAGTAACCAGTTAGAACGATTGGCTAAGAGCGAGAAGGAAAAGTGGGACACGCTTCAAGAAATTATGATTGATGTGGGGCAAATCCTGAAGGGTTTCCAAGCAACCCTTGAGGAATACTCTACCCGGGTGGAGAAAAGGATAAATGAAACGCTTAAAGCACTGGCGGAGATAATAACGATCACCGTAAAAGAAGAACAGAAATAGCCTCCCCAAACTTCCTCTCGTTAAACCATACAAATTGATAAAAAATTGATAAGGTTTCCACGGACGTTTTTCGATTTTCTTCAGCGATTCTCGAAATAAAAAGAGGGGGAAGGTTTAGCCGATTATGAGTTGGGGTTCTTTTCTTATGTACTTGCCTTCTCCTTCGATTGTGTAGGATAAAGAAATCTCCTGTCCTGGTTCTATTCTCATGAAGTTCCACGTGAGTACCAAGCCGTCCATAGTCTCCGTTACCTTGGGCTGCAGCTCCTCTGGTTTCCACTCAACTAGGCTAAAGCCGGGTGGAACGAAGTCCTTCACGGTGACGTTTGCTATGTTTACCTCGCCTGTGTTCACGATAACCAGTGGAACTACATGCTGTCCCGCCTTCGCTCCTGGAGATACCGCTTCTTTGTATATTCTCACCGCACGGCGTGTGTACTTAATTCCAATCTTTGGAGGATTGGTTTCTAATTCCAAGTACTCCACTTCGGGTCCTGGTGGTGCAGTATTGCCTGTGGCTCTGAGGGGGGTTGCATAATTCTTTTCGGGTTTTGGCTCCCAAGCCATTATTGGGTAAACACATTTGACGGTCTGCCCTGGGTTAACCCCTCCAACAAGGCTCTTCATATTCTTAACAAAAACGGTAAATCCATGCCTTACCGCGGGGTTATCATCGTTAGGATTGGTGATTATCTCCACACCTTGACCCAACTCTCTTTCATTCACGTAGACCTTCACGCGCTCATGTGAAGGGGGTCTGAAGTCTTCTGGAATGGTGTCGTATATGGTTACCTGATCCAGGGTGGCGCTTCCTATATTCGACACCAGCACGGTTACGGTCATCGGTGTCTTGTCATAGGCGTCTACCTGCGCTGGTGTGAACGTCTTCTCTACCAGTATTCTCTCCACAGGGAGCATCGTGTCCTCCTTGGTGATCGTAGTGTACACGTGCCGTGTGACTTCTTTAACCACTTTGTAGTCAATGCTTGTTTCGAAGACCGGCATCGTGGGGCTTTTGAGGGTAAACTTGTACTCCCACGACTGTCTGGGTGGAACATCCTTGTTCGGTTCTAGAGAAAGTAGATGGTCTTTCATCTCTCCCTCGATCTGGTAGATGTCCACCTTAAGGAGTCTCTGCAGGAATTCGCTGGTGTTCATAAACTCGATGGTGCACTCCCACGTAGAGGGCTCCGAAATGGACTCAGCTGGCTCAATCGCAAATCTACTATCGGAAATGGCGAAAATGTCCGGGTTGAGTAACGACCTTGTTCTGTCTTTTATATGATACTCCGCTATAACTTTGCCCGCCCCAATGGGTTCGATGGAGTCCGCGGTTATGTTAAATTTGATGACTAGAGTAGCGTCACTACCGGGTGATAATTCAAAATTTTTCCACACAACCTCTCTCGATTCGGGTTCAAACTCCGCGGTACCTGTGTTCGGCGGTTCTATCTCCGGATCTCCGAAACCTTTCGGGATGACCTTTCTGACCTTTATGCTGTCGATGTATGCGTCGGTTGGATTGCTTACCGTGATTGTGCAGCTTACCGGCATTGGCCTCTGGTAGATTAGCGCCCAGTTAACTTGGTCATTCTCATAGCAGGTATCCACTATTTCCCTCAGTTTGAGGACAGTTTCTTCTACGGGTACATCGTATTCCATTGTCCAGCTGCTACCAGCTAGAACTTCTCCAACCTGTACAACGTTTTCTTTCAGAGACGTGGTCTCTATGCCTCCCAGCCTGAGTTCAGCGTTCCATATCCTGTTTTTCGAACTCTTGTTGTTAACCGAAAGCACACCGTTCACGGTTAAACTTTTGACCTCGTGTTTCTCGGTTAAAACGCAGTTGACGTTCTCGGTTACGTCCACATTCAGTTTCAAGCCTTCTGCGCTCACAGCTTTTCCCTCAACCTAATTCTCATTCGCAAATTAATTTTTGCAATTTTTGTTTGTGTAAATTAATATACCTCAGGATTCTTTAACTTTTTCACTCATACTCGCTCCTAGTTTCTCAACACAAGAAGCTGGCGCTTAAACCCTACTCATGTTTAACTTACTCTAAACTCGGTTCCTGCTAACCATTCAACTCTTATCTCTTCACCAGGGTTTAGTTTCTTAAACTTGGTGTCCGGTGCCACTGTTTCTGCGTGCGTGAAGAAGTAATCTATCTCGTCCTCCGTTCTAACGTGCATGGGTATGGCTAGGTGTGGTTTGATGTCCGCGATGGCTGATAGTGAGTGGCTGCTGGTGAACGCCTCTGTTTCGTCTACCCCGATTAATAAAACGTCAATCGGATACTGTTCCAAGAATCCCTTTGTCATAGCGTCTCCGAGGTGTGCTACTCGCACCCCCTCAATTTCCACTATGAAACACAGGTTTGGTATGTTGACCGGTTCCACAGACGGTCCGTGTTTGAGGTCTACGGCGGTAACTTTTACGTTTGGCCTTTCGAAGTGTTCACCACTTTTCAGTTTTCTTACGAGCCACTGGGGAGTGCCTTCCTTCAGTGCTGTCTCAATGGTGTACTCGTTTCCGAGCACGAACGCCTTCTGTTTTTTGGAGAGCTGGGCGGTGTTTCCTAGGTGATCCCGGTGTGCGTGTGATACGCAGATGATGTTTGTTGTTTCCGATTCCGGCACCAGTGGTTCATCGTTTAGAATACCTGGATCAAATACAACACTGATTTTTTGTGAATAAAATTTGAATGACGCGTGTCCGAAGTACTTCAACATTGGCATATTTAACTCACCATCTTCATTGTTAAAATCCATGCGTGTTAAAAAACTAGAACACTTGTGTATACCGTTGGGTGTCGTATTTTTTCGTCGACGATTGTTTTCCGTCAATGATTAAATAGCAGTTTTGTTGTATTTTTAGGTTTTGGTTCTCTCGCGAAAAAATAAATAACTCTAAGGCAATTATTCCCATAAAGGAAATCACATTTGAATCACTTTTTGTGGTGACTACTTTGTATGAAAAATCGAATAAGAATAACACTTCATTCCGTGAATCCTTGGATCGTTTATCTCTGGATGAACAGTTCGACAAGGTTGAAGAGGTTACGATACTCGAGCTTGAAGAAATAGCCGACGCGTTGGAATTCATATTGGACCTAGAACCTCATATCTGCGCAGTCCGGGGTACTGACTATCCTTGCATATTCTGCGAAAACAAGTGTGATGTTGGGCAGCCCAAGGAAATAAAGTTTATGCGCGGAAAGGGGGTAAAAACGATTAACAGTTCTATACTCTCCCTAAACTTTGAGAAGAGGGACGCCTTTGAGGAGTACCTGATCACTAAACTGGTCCGTGAACTATCACGTGAGAAGCTTAACATCATAACCTCCGAGGAGGGATACGATATAACCTTCTTCTTTAAGCATGAAGACCAGTGGCGAAAAGACGAGATTATAGTCTTCGTACTAGGGTTGTTCGAAAAAGTGAAAAGACTTATGCCGGAAGCGAAGGCGGTGATAAACACTTGGATACGGAATAAGGTAAAGGCTTTTGAAAGGGAAGAAACTCTTAAACAGATGCGAAAGTGATTACCTAACCGGGACAAAATTCATCTTGAAAAATTTAAAAAGTACTCAAACTTTTAGGTTGAAAGAGGAAGTGGGCGTTGGTTCCCAACTTCCCAGAAATGTTTCACCTACTCTGCGGGTGAGGGTTCGCCTGTTTTTCCGGTTAGCGAATCTATCCTTTGTTGAATGTTTCTCATCTCTGAGCGGATTTTCGCTCTCTGCGCAGCATACTCGGCTTTCTGTAGTGCTCCTGACTGATACCTCTTGGTGATGTAGTCTAACTGGCCCTGAAGTGATCGCATTCTGGACTCCAGGCTTTGCAACTCTTCACGCTTGGCGACGTCCAGCATAATGGGCGAGGATTCTGATATTGGCCGTGTAACCGTTTGAATTGTGCTGGCGTGTGTCCCCAGCTGGCTGAGCATTCTCGCCGCAAATTCTCTAAATTCGTTGATGAATGCGTCGAATCTTTTTCTTAGGGTGGCTACCTCACTAATCAGCCTGTCGATTTGAGGCGTGTAAGCTGCTGCTATTGGCTGTGTTGCCTTCGGCGTCTCGTCCAACGGTTTCGTAACAAGAACCGGTTTAATTCTCTCGCCGCCCTGAGCCGCTTCGGAGGGTGCGCTTGTTTCTGCTATCACTTCCTCCGTTTCTATGCTTGGAGTCGTTGGAACCGCCTTGGTCTTTGATGGTGTAACAACCCATTTAAACACGTTTTTTGCCAGAACCATATTGTCGCACGTGTTAAGTCCCCCCATTATTCTGTCTCTGAAAATCTCATATGAACCCAGGGCGACTACCTTCCCATTTCCATAATTTGAAACCGCTAGAATGATAGAGTCTGGAGGCTCCGCGGTTCTGCTAGTGATTGCTAGAGCCTCCGCCTCTCCAACAATTTTAATGCTACAGCCTGCGGAATAACATATTTCCCTTATTCCCTCGGTTACCGGGTGATCCTTAAACTTCGTTATTTTGGGGAGGTTTTCCAAACCAAGGTTCTGTCTTTCATCGATTACCTGATTGTTCTGAAAGGACACTCCAAAGTTCTCGGCTAACTCGTTAAGGTTTGTTCTCAGTCCGCGGTCCCCTCCGGCATGGCTTAGTAAAACAACTCCACCCCCCCTCGAGACGAAATTTACAACCGCACGTATCTCTCCTAGCTGCAGTTTGGACTGATCCGGGCAAGGAAAGACTACTACATCGAAGTTTTTTAACTTGTCAAGTGTAATCGGAAAATCCACAAATCTTATGCATTGGAAACCCTCGGTTTCCAACACACCCTTAAGTGCCGTGTAGCTTGTTGTGATACGTCCTCTTTCCTTTTGCGATTCGTCAAAAAGAACTCGCCACTTAATTTCAGCCAATGGTAAAACCTCCTATTAAAAGCTAGGTGAAAAATTTTCCTACTCTTCGGTTTTCTAAAATATCTTTAGAAACCAAGCTTTTAACCTTTTTTTCTGTATATTATGAACCCAAATTTCCGAAGTGTCCTCTAACAACTGCCTTTCAACATGTTTGTTCAATGTTTTCAGTCAGAGGTCTAGGAGAAAGAGGCCTGTAGCCTTGTCCTTGGCGCGTTTAATTCTTCTATCAATTTCAACTAGAAATACCTCAAAAGTGACCGATACGATGCAACCGTCCAACACATGGCCGCCAAAGGCGTTTCCGTCTCTATCACCTACCACCATGTGCGCGTGAACCGCCACTTCTCCGTTTCGGTAGGAGATGTTTCCGAGGCACGAAACCACTTCCAGATCCGACTCCAGTCTTATGGGCTTGTATTCTCCCTTCTCGAAAAAACCAATGTTCGCCGCAGATAAGGCTCCAATACCGCTAAAAAACGCTGAAACTACTCCGTGTTTTTCCGCCAGAGCAGCCAGAGACTCCAGCAGGTCTTCTCCTCTCTTTAGTTTGGCGACAATGATTCTTTTACTACTCGCCTCGACTGATTTCATATTCTTCACCTCTTACTATGGCAAGGCTCATGGGGTTGGTGTTAAAAGGCTTTCTGTTTTCGTTTGAATGTTTCTACCATTCGGTTACACTTATTTATGTTTTTTACACTTCAATAACTTAGTTTTAGAAGTATGCTTTCATAACACCTCCAAATTACGTGAGCTTTTAAAAGATACGCTGTTTAGTACTTTAAAGCTGGGAGAAGTAAATGAGCGAAAGGGAAGGTTTGCTGAAATATATACAGTTTGATCCCTCTCCAAAGAAAGAGGATTCTGAAAAACCCTTAGAGGCAGAACCTGAACCCGTGGAGGATGATGAGGTTGAGGAAGCGGATGAAACTGTGGGTGAGGAGGAAATAGAAGTAGAGTTTGAAGGGTCATCCCACTTTTGTCCCAAGAATTATCCGCCAGGATTACTCCTCTCCGTGGAGTACGACGGGAAAAGGAACCTCGCTTTTGCACGCCTTTACGATCCCGAGAACAAAAGAATATTCTGTTGGTATGATAACACTAACCATCACCCCTACTGCTACTCTGACCTCGATGTTGAGAGGTTGAAGTCTATCCGGGAGTTGGTAAGCCATCCGGGTTTCCTAGGCTTTGAGGAAGTTGAGAGATTTGACCTCCTTATGGATAGAGGTGTAAGGATGACAAAAGTTCTGGCGAGGGATCCTCTCTCAATAGGCGGCTCAACCAACTCCATAAGGGACATTCTGCCGAAAGCTTGGGAGGCAAGAATCAAGTATCACAATAATTTTATCTTCGACAGAGACCTTGTTCCCGGACTCTTTTACAGAATAAAAAATGGGAACCTCGTTCATACGCCCTTCGAAATCTCGAGCTCCATTAAAAACGAGATGGAGTCCGCCATCGGAAAGACACCCGAATTCGAGAACGTGCTTGAAGAATTCCTGCCCTTGTTTCTCACACCGGTGCCCGACATTAAAAGAGCCGCCGTTGACATAGAGGTTCACTCCCCCATCAGAGACAGAATACCCGACTCAACGGCGGCGGAGAACAGAGTGATATGTGTGTCTC
The DNA here is from genome assembly GCA_030587505.1 of Candidatus Sigynarchaeota archaeon. Lineage (GTDB taxonomy): Archaea > Asgardarchaeota > Lokiarchaeia > Sigyniarchaeales > Sigyniarchaeaceae > Sigyniarchaeum > Sigyniarchaeum tengchongense. The sequence continues at coordinate 16,855 of JAUQYY010000247.1, read as the reverse complement.
TGGTTTCCAGCGAGGGAGAGAGCACCGTTTTCCTCCTGAGGCGGGAGGAGATCGAAGTTGGTGAGAGACCTGAAAAATTTCCAGAGGACGTAAGCATAGAGTACTTCGAAGACGAAGCTCAGATGCTGAAAAAAGTCTTCAAGGCCATGAGCGAGTATCCCATCATCCTCACCTTCAATGGGGACAATTTCGATCTAAGATATCTCTACAACCGAGCCCTCAGGCTCGGCATCGAAAAAGATGAGATACCCATAGTTCTAACTAAAGAGTTCGCCTACATGTCCACATCCATCCACATCGACCTTTATCGATTCTTCCACAATAGGTCGATTCAAGTCTACGCCTTCTCCGACCGTTACAAGGAAGAAACACTTGACGCTATTTCCAAAGCACTACTAAACATTGGGAAGGTAAGCTTGGACAAGTCTATCCACGAGTTATCCTTACTCGACCTGGCCTACTACTGCTGGCAGGACTCTAACGTCACTCTGAAACTAACCCAGTTCGATGACAACCTAGTCATGAAGTTAATAATCCTACTTATGCGCATCTCCCGCCTCTCCATGGAGGACCTGACGAGGCAGGGTGTTTCCTCCTGGATAAGAAACCTCTTCTACTACGAACACCGCCGCAGAAACTACCTCATACCCCTCCCAGAGGACATAAACCGCATGAAAGGAGTAGGTCAAACAAAAGCAATAATCAAGGACAAAAAGTTTAGAGGAGCTATCGTGGTTGAACCAGAAGCGGGAGTCCACTTCGATGTCGTCGTGCTAGACTTCGCCTCCCTGTACCCAAGCATCATAAAAGAGTATAACCTCAGCTACGAAACAGTGAGATGCCCCCATCAAGAGTGTAGGGAAAACATGGTTCCCGAAACCAACCACTGGGTGTGCACGAAGAGGAACGGTATAACCTCCATAATAATAGGCTTTCTAAGAGACACACGAGTGAAATGGTTCAAACCAAAATCCAAAGACCGCAACCTAAAGGAAGATGAACGGAAATGGAACTCAGTGATTGAAAGAGCCCTGAAAGTCTATCTCAACGCAAGCTACGGCGTCTTCGGAGCCGAACACTTTCCTTTTTACTGTCTACCCGTAGCGGAGAGCACCGCCGCCATCGGAAGATACACCATTCAGAGAGCAATCGAAAAGGCGAAATCCTTGGGAATGCGCATAGTATACGGCGACACAGACAGCGTCTTTCTAAAAAATCCCACGAAAGAAAAAATCACAGAGCTCAGAGACTGGAGCAAACGTGAACTAGGAATAGACCTAGATGTTGATAAGGAGTACAGATTCGTCACTCTCAGCTCGAGGAAGAAGAACTATCTGGGAGTTTTCAGAGACGGGTCAGTGGACATAAAGGGTCTCACCGGGAAGAAGCGGAACACACCGCAGTTCGCTCAGCAAGCCTTCCTCAGGATGGTGGAAACCCTAAGCCGAGTTGAAAGCGTGGAAGATTTCGATAAAGCGAAGAAGGAAATCCAAGAGATCGCTAAGGAGTGCTACCACAAAATCAAGAACAAGGAATTCACCCTAGACGAATTCGCGTTCCACGTACAGATTAACAAGCCCCTAGAGAGATACGTTAAAACCACACCCCAGCATGTTAAAGCTGCAAGGCAACTGAGTAAGAACGGGAAAGAGCTGAAGCCGGGGGACATAATCTCCTTCGTGAAGGTCAGGGGGAAGGATGGTGTGCGTCCGGTTGAACTCGCCAGCAAGGAGGAGCTTGACACCGACAAGTACACGGAATACCTCAAATCCACTTTTGAGCAGGTTCTAGACGCCATAGGCATTGATTTCGACAAAATTATTGGAATAACGAGACTGGACATGTGGACGTGACCATGGTTAAAAATTAATAGGTTCCACTCGTTTTATCATACTGTCTATGACTCGCTTCAACGCAAATTTTTTATCAAGTGTTTGTGCTTTTAATATAGTAAATATAAAAATTAGACGAGGCTTAATTATGGAAGTTCGTAACTTACTGATTCGGAACGTTATTCCCATACTGGACCCCGACAACATGGAGCAGTCGGCGGACTCATTTCTTGCTGATTACGGGGGGTACATGAAGCAGATAGCCGCTATTGCAAAGCACGACTCAGGATTTGCCCTATACGAAAGCAACGTGGCTCCGATCCACGAGGAACACGGCGACTTTTTTTCTACAATCGCAAAAATCACCGACGCGGCTGGAATCAAGCTCTACGCAGCCATTTACACCTTCGTAGATTCTTACTATGGCGTGGATCCCGCGTACAAGACCTACAACGCTAACGGCGTTGCAAACGAAAATTTCGTCTGTCCGACTCGTGAAGCCTTCTGGGCCTATCTCCAGAGCGTCGTTGAAGAGATTATCGAGCTCCCAATATCTGGAATTATCCTCCTAGGGAACACTTTTGTGAGGCAAGAGTTCTGCTTCTGCGAGGGATGTAAGAAGGAGTTCTCAGAGGCCGCAGGCATAGACGAGGCGTTCACCTGGGACGGGCTGAGAGACGATGACCAACTTTTCTCCAAGTGGTTGGACTGGAGAGCCGAAAAAATTTACAACGCTATCTCCAAAATATATGAAGTCGTCAGACAGAAGGAAGGGATAGACCTCCTAGTGGGTGTTGATATAGACCCTGAGGTTGGTTACGAGAAGGGCGCCTTCAGACACTTCGGACAAGACGTAGAGGCGCTATCCGGAATATCTGGTCACCTACTGATCAACATAAGTCCATGGTCCCCGATTCTGCCCAGTGTCGACTCGCTGGAATACAACAACATGCTCGAAAGAATGAGATTCATCGACAACATAACAGCTCGCAGGCGAAAAATCTCTTTCAAATACTGGACACTGACCGACGAAAAGGACTTCGAAACCGTTAAGGGCATAGCTACCAGATTCAAAGCCAGCAAAATAATCGCAGACCTAGACTTTCCACAAAAGTACAGAATCTGGCGAGAAGCACACCTAAGCATGACGTAAACACCCCTGTTAAAAGCCAAATCCCCTTCTATTTTTATCCTTCTTCAACGGATAGGTAGTCCAAACAAATTAATACAAGCTTTTCGATTCTCAATTATATTTTCATAACGAAGAGTTGGAGGTTGAACCCAATAGAAATCGAAGGTGTTATCCCCGCGATGGTTACTCCTTTTGATGAGGCGCAGCGACTGGATGAGGATGCCATGCGAACCCACGTAGATTTCCTCATAGGGAAGGGTGTTCACGGTGTTTTTTGTCTAGGGAGTATGGGTGAGTTCGCCTATCTCTCTGAGTATGAACGAAACAGAACCGTTAAAATCGTGGTAGACCAGGCTGCGGGTAGGGTGCCGGTGGTTGTTGGAACAAGCCACTTCAGCACTAGGGTCTCCGTGAAGCTGTCCAAGGAAGCAGAACGACTGGGCGCCGACGCTGTTATGTCCATTCTTATACCTTACTTCCCCCTCACTGAGGAGATGATTTACAACTACTATAAGAAACTCTCGGAAGAGGTAAGCCTGCCGATTTTCATATACAATTTCCCCATGGTGACCAACTTCGATATAAGCCCTGAAACCATCGCCAAACTGGCAGAGTTCGACAATATTGTGGGCCTCAAGGACACCGTCATAGACGCTAACCACACCAAGCGGGTTTTAGAGCTTGTCCCCGAAGATTTCGTTGTCATGCCTGGATCAGAGCTTACACTACAAGCCACTCTGGAAGCGGGAGCAAAGGGCGCAATCTTCGGTACATCCAACGTAGACCCAGCTCCCCTGTGTGAGGTGTACCGCCTTTACCGGGCGGGAAACCTGGATAAAGCTAGGGCGAAGATACACGAGGCAACAAAACTAATTGAGATAATGACCATTGCCTCCCTTGAGTGCGGGCCGTCAATAATAAAAAACGCCATGAAACTCTGCGGCAGAGAAATCAACACAACGGTGAGAAGCCCATTACCCCAGCTAACCAGTGAACAGGCTCAAAAACTGAGATCCACTCTGGAAAAACTCGGTCTTCTACACGCAACATAGTCGCTCACAACGGATATGGGGGCAATAAGCCACCTGTCAACGCTTTCTCATTTTTTCATATTCTTCCATGTACCTTTTCACATCATCGTCTGTGAGGTCGTACCAGTTCTCGTAGTAGTCAGCAACCGCGAACATGTAGGCGTCACTAACAATAAGACAGACCAGTTCGTCTGCGACTTTTTCCACCCTATTCAGAGTTCTCCTTGGAGAAACGGGAACGGCGACCACGATTTTCTTGGGGCTCTCCTTCCGCACGGATTTAACCGCCGCTATCATGGTATAACCCGAAGCCAAGCCATCGTCAACAATTATGACTGTTCGCCCCCTTATCCTCGGGGGTGGACTGTTACCCCTGAATTCTCTTGTCCTTCTTTTTATTTCTTCGACTACCCTTGCAGCTAGCTCCTCAATTTCGTTTCTTCCCAGTCCCAGACGCAAGACCAGAGGTTCGTTTAGCACGATTGTACCGTCAACGGTTACTGCGCCAAACCCCGCCTCCGGATTCCAAGGGATCTGTATCTTACGGGTGATAACCATGTCCAGCTCAGCGTCAAGCTCAAGCGCCACGTAGACGCCTACGGGGACCCCTCCGCGGGGTATGGCCAGTACCAGAGCATTCTTGCCTGTGTATTCCTCCGCTAACCTTTTTCCGAGTTCCCTACCTGCGTGTTCGCGATCCTTGAAGACCGAGTATTTCATCCTAGAATCACAAGAAAACTGGTTGGGTATTTCTTAAAATAGTTATCGTGTGGGTTTTGTTACTTTCTTCTGTTTGAGGGAAAGCGCAGTATTTTTTGGGTTTGGCGTGATTGGGTTTCTTTGTGGGGGCTGCAGACGAAATGTCGTTTTTTCAAAGGAATATTTATAAATCTTGAGTTATTTTTTCAACTAGGATTAATTTAACAACTGTTAATATCCTTATGGTAGAAAGTTTCTACAGAAACACACTTCAATTCCCAAAAAATAAAACTGAATAACGTGTTAAACGCATTAAAAAGATTTCCAGTAGGAGCTATACTTACATGTCGAGACGTGAGGAGAATGAAAGCGAGGAAAGCATAACACCCGACCGTACGCTAAATGTAATCGGGCTCTACTGTCCCGAGCCGATATTCCGAACCAAGGAAAAGATTGAAAACTTAGAAATCGGTCAAGTCTTAGAAATTCTAGTCGACGACCCAGCAGCAGAGGAAGACATCACACGCTGGGCCAAAAGAACAGGACACCAGCTCCTAAAATTCGAGAAAGATGGGCGCATACTTCGATTTCTAATCAAAAAATGAAGTAAAACCGTTTACGTGAAGGTCCAACTTCTGCCGAAACACAAACAATCAACAAACAACCACTGCCATTTCTATGTTGCACAGCACGCAGGACTCAAAGCTTTTTGTACATATCTCAGACTCAAAAGAACAAGTATCCTTTTTGTTGCCGAGAATAGTGGAGGCGAAAAATAAAGTTGGAATCTCGCTTTGTAACCAAAAGAAAAATAACGTACCTGGGAGAAGAGATTTTCACAAGCTTCAGAACGGTTCAATCAAACGTATCTAACCTGAGCCTAAATAAAAAAATGGCTTTCAATACCAAGCGGTGAACCCGGGCCGTGTAAAAATTTTCGGAGGAATATGTTTTGAAAGACGAAAACGCTTCGAGTAATGCCCAAGGGTTGGTTCTTGGCGAGGGTGAGGAGCCGGCCAGACTGGTGTTTATGGATTATGTGTCCGGCAAACCCGTGGATCCGCGGGTATTGGAGGCGATGGAACCCTACCATAAGGAAATCTTCGGCAATCCTTCCTCTCTACATCTCTATGGTGATCCGCCAGTTGAGGCGATGGAGGAAGCTAGGAAGAAGGTCGCCGACCTAATAGGCGCCAAAGACCCCAGAGAGATCGTTTTCACTTCTGGGGCAACAGAATCCAACAACCTAGCACTAAAAGGGGTGGCCTTTAGAAATCAGCACAAGGGGAACCACATCATAATCTCAGCCGTAGAGCACATATCTATTATAAACGTTACCAGGTATCTTGAAAAATTCGGCTTTGAAACCACACGCGTTGGGGTTGACAAGTACGGAGTTGTGGAACTCGACAAGTTGGAGAAGCGAATCAGGCCCGAAACCCTCCTCATATCCGTAAACTACGCTAACAGTGAGATAGGGACAATTGAGCCCATAAGGGAGATATCCGAAATAGCTCACGAGCACAACGTTCTCCTACACGTTGACGCCGTGGCAGCTGAGGGGCTGATCCCCATTGATGTTCAAAAGGATGGAATAGACCTGCTAACTTTATCCTCAAACGACATCTATGGGCCGCGGGGAGTGGGGGGTCTCTACGTGAGGACGGGTGTTGCGATAGAGCCCATAATCCATGGAGGAGGCCAGGAGAGAGGCCTGAGATCCGGAACCGAGAGCATACCTGGCATGGTGGGGATGGGAAAAGCCGCGGAAATCGCCAAAAAAGAAATGCAGAAAGAAAGCTCACGACTGCAGAGAATGAGAGACAGAATTATAAACACCGTTCTGGACACAATAGGCCACTCGTACCTAAACGGGCATCCTACACAGAGAGTGCCAAACAACGCGCACTTCCGATTCGACTACATAGAGGGGGAAGCAATACTCCTCGGACTAAACATGAATGGAATAGCCGTGTCAACAGGCTCAGCCTGCGCCGCAAAAAGACTAGAGCCTTCACACGTACTCATAGCCACAGGGCTGCTAAAAGAAGAAGCTCACGGGTCTCTAGAACTCACACTGGGCAGATACAACACAGAAGAAGACGTAGACTACTTCCTTGAAGTCCTACCCCAAGTAATAGACCGCCTCAGAGAACTATCCCCCTTAACCCCAAAAGACAAATAATCCATCATCGCAATAACATTTTTCTAACGTTTCCTCTTCTCCTCACCTCTCTCCCTTCTTGGGGGGTAGAACGCCTCAGCACAAAAGGAGTGGGTCATATACTTGTAGATCTCCTCATCTAAGGAGTGCTAAATTGGGGGCATAGTTCACCGCGTGGAAAGACGGGATTTCATCTTCTGTTCAACGTTTATGATTCCTGTGGACTCTGAATTAGGGTGTGTGTCGCCTTTTATGTCTGTTTTTTGCCGCAGTAGGGGCAGAACTTCGACTCTTCGGGAATTGTTCTCCCGCAGTTGGGGCAGTTCTTCACGGTTTTCCCAAATCTTGATTTTATATATAGTTCTCTCACCCTTTCGTAGGCTCCCCCGAGGGCGTAGAACCAAGTCGTCGTTATTATAGGCCCCAGTATGGCCGTAATTGATCCCACCATGCTCACTAGTATTGTGAAGGCGAGTGTCTGGGGCAGGGTGAAGACTATGAGCCCACTGGTAACCCTGACACCTAATGTTAGGATGTCTAATCTCAGAGGTAACGGGGGGAAAGCGTAAAAGGCTATTATGAAGAGCGGAATCGATGCAGCTGCTGCCAAGAGACCAGATGCGAGAAGAACTCCGAGAGTTCTAAGCTTATCGTTCTCGGTGAGCATCTTACTGGTTCTCAACGACTCAAATGCACCGTGATCCGCAACCACGATGGCGGGCAAAACCACAGAGAAGACTATCGCGAAGTATATTCCCGGAACTATGAGAAGCATCGTTAAGCCTATGATGAGAATGGAGACGATGTACGCTACATACATTTTTCCTGAACGTCTGAAAACATGTCTGATGTTCCCGGTCACGCTCAATTCGTTCCCCTCAATCACGTCTGAGGTCGCTTTTATCACAATACCTATTGCCACTACCATGAAAAAATAGCCGATGAGGGGCAAACCATATCGGGCCGCGTAGGCTTCTACAATTCCTGTTGAACCCGGTAATCCGAGGTTCGTCATCGCGTAGGAGTAGCCTAGGAAGTAAATCAACTCGTAAACGGAGAGCAGTGCCCCGTAGGGAATCACTGTGGCTGCGAAGATTCTCTTCCATATCTTTAGCCCCGTAGAAATGGTTTCTCCTACGGTTGAGGGAATATATCTCAATGGCTCAGGGCGCCATCTCCACTCCGCGAAACCCACAAACGCCAGAAATACTCCCAATGCTAGGAGCGAATAACCAAGAGCAACCAGAGGGTTAGAACAGACACTGAGAGTCCACTGTCTACTCTGCCCAACCACAAAGACAGGTGTACCGCCCGAATTCTCAACAACCAACGCCACGTACGCAAACGCCGAGGGGTTCGAGTAGAGATCAGTGAAATAAGACGCGAAAACAACGTTCTTCATCTCAACCAGAGGAGCCCCGTAGAATTCCCAAACCCCTCTAATCGAGACGTTCACAGGCCGGTCAGAGGCTAGAAAGCCCCCTAGATAGTTGAGCGACAACCTAGGATTCGAAAAAACTTGTACAACCTCCGCCCCTGGAGGAACCCATAAGACAAAGGCATCGCCAACATAGAAAGTGTACCAAGAGGCGGGATACCCCAATCCAGTCTGCAACGCGGTATAATCCCTCGCAGGATAATTATCAGAGAAAAGCACCTGTCCCGGAAGCGCTACAACGATGCCCAAACCAACAAACAAAACCAGAATCCCCAAACCAACCAGCAGGGCAGTCGACAACCTCAAAACCGAATCCTCCCTTTCCTTGCCCTATACTTGAAGAATCTTTCTAATAAAATTATCCACGAAACAAGACGAAGGTAACTCCTCAACAAGAGTCATCCGCTCCAAACCAGGGGGGGAGAATTCCAAAAATGCATGCGACTCTTGAAACTAACCACTCGCTGGAGAATTTTTAAAACGAAAACCACCCTACTAAATCTCTCGGACACCACACAGAAAGCGAAGCGAGGCATCAAATTGAAGACTAAACTGGTCGTGTTCGACGCGGACGACACGCTCTGGAATGTCAGTAAACGCTATGCATCCTTACTTAAACCACCCCTCAAACCCACGGGAACCGACACACTCCGCGACTCAGAAGGCTCAACAGTCAGGTTACTTCCCGGCGTACGAAAAGTCCTAAAAGAGCTAAAAGAAAGGGGCATCCTAATATCCAGTAGCAAGCCTGAACAGCCCCGAACCCAACATGGTGCTGGAGTGTCTCAAGCTATTCCAACTCGATCATTACTTTATTCACCCTCAAGTTAACCATAAAGGGAAAAACAGAAACATAAAAACAATACTAAAACTGCTCAGAGAAAAGAATGGAATCCAAATAGATTTCCCCGAGGTAGTCTTCATCGACGATCAGAAACTAAACATAAAAAGTGTGAGGAAAGGATGTCCTAGAATAAAAGCTATACACTTGGATACAGATATAGCGAACATAACTCAAATTCTCAACCTGCTTTAAAGACCAACCAACACAACATAACGCTACGCTAATCCACTCTCCCTTTTACTCTCCCTAATTGACAAAATCCACGAATCGCTATGTAAGTCCTGAAAAAACTTATAAACCGCCAATTGGTGATACCAAATGTAAATTAACAATTGTAAATAAAAACAAGAAGTAGGGACAAAACAAACCCCAAAAAAGAAATAAAAACATAGAACCCAAAAATAAACAAGCAAATAGGAGGAAAAAACTTGAAACCGACACAATACAGCAAAAAAGTAAAAGAGCACTTCAAAAGCCCAAAAAACGTGGGAGAAATACCCAACCCGGACGGGGTGGGAGTGGTAGGAAATCCCCTATGCGGTGATATGATGCAAATGACCATAAAGGTCACAGATGATGGACGATTAGATGACGTAAAATTCAAGACTTATGGGTGTGGGAGCGCGATTGCTACCAGTAGTATGATTACCGAGATGGCTAAGGGTTTGACTATAGAGGAGGCTTTGAAGATTACTCGTAAGGATGTTGCGGAGGAGTTGGAGGGTTTGCCTCCGATTAAGATGCACTGCAGTAACCTGGCTGCTGATGCTTTGCATGCTGCTATCAAGGATTATTTGGAGAGAAAAGAGATGGGGGAAGTTGTCAGCGAGGCGAAGGCGGAAGGCGACTTTGACTTCGACGTGGTTGTTGTTGGTGGGGGACCCGCTGGTTTGACTGCTGCTATTCAAGTCGCTCGGAAGGGTTTGAGTGTTGCGGTTTTCGAGGGTAAGTCTTGGGTCGGTGTTTTGTCGACTTTGTATCCTAATAAGAGGATCATGAATTTTCCAGGGTTGCCTGAGAATACTTTGGGTAGGGATTTTGTGACTTCCTTGTTGAAGCAGGCCCGAGACTTGGGTGTTGCGTTTAAGAACGAGTTTGTGAGTGAGGTTTCTCCTGATCGGGTTGTTAGGACCGCGATGGGTGAGTATCGTGCTAGGGCTGTGATTATTGCGACTGGCAGTTATCCTTTGTCTCTGGGTATTCCTGGCGAGAAGGAGTTTAGTGATGATGATAAGGGTGTTTGCTACTATGTGACTTATCCGGAGAAGTTTATGGGTAAGCGTGTGCTGGTTTATGGTAATGGTGAGCAGGCTCTGGAGTCTGCCTTGGCTTTGGAGGATGTTGCTGATAAGCTAACCTTTGCTTTTAGGGAGAAGGAGCTTGTTGGTTTGCTGAGGGATGTTAAAGCGGTTAAGCGTTCGGATAAGATTAAGCTTTTGTCCGAGACTGAGCTCGTTAAGATTGAGGGCGAGGACGGTGTGGAGAAGGTTGTTTTACACGATTTGAATGAGGATGAGGATTTCGAGCTTGTGGTCGACCGTGTGGTTCTTGCGGTTGGGATGACTCCGAATACGGAGATTTACAGTAAGCTTGGTGTTGAGGTTGATGATAGGGGATTTATTAAGGTCGATAGGAATCAGAGGACTAGTCTTGAGGGGATTTACGCCGTTGGTGACGTGACGACCGACTTGCAGCTCTTGGTTGTGGCGGTTTCTCAGGGTGCTGTTGCGGGTCATCGGGTTTACGAGTATGTTCAGAAGCAAAAGGGTTTTTAAACCGTAAGATATAAACTCTTTGGGAACGCGCCCCTACTGTCTACCTCCTTCCTTTGCGTCCCTCGACTGGTCTGCGGCGTAGGGCTGAGTGTGGCGGGCGCCTAGGCGTCGAGGGTCTTTGACGTCCAGGGGGCGTGTTTCCTCCTTTCTCTTAGTCTTTACTCCTTATTGAAGGGTTTGTGTTTACAGCTTGGAATGGGTTTTGGAGGTTTTGTTTGTGATGGTTGATTTTTGGGGTTTGGTTGAGGACGCTGTGAGGTTTCATGGACATATTTGTCCTGGTTTGTTGATTGGTGTTAGGATGGGTGTTGCGGGTTTGAATGCTTTGGGTGCTAAGCGGTCCTCTGATGAGGAGCTTTACGTGATTGTTGAGAATGATAGCTGTGCGGTGGATGGTTTGCAGGTTGTTACGGGTGCCACGTTTGGGAAGGGTAACCTTTCCTTCAGGGATTACGGGAAGATGGCGGCTACCTTTTATCTCAGGGATGGGGCGAAGGCTGTTCGGCTTGTTTTCAAGCCTGAGAGTATCGGGAAGATTGGGGGTGAGGATCTGGTGGAAGCTATGTGTGAAGGGGACCCTGAGAGGAAGATGACGGGGTTTGCTGAGATTGCTAGGAGGTTCGGGGATCTGCCTGATGATGAGGTTTTTGACATAAGCAGGGTTGAGATGGATGAGCCGCCAATGGCTGAGATTAGGCAGTCGGTGCGGTGTGAGAAGTGTGGGGAGATGACTATGGAGACAAAGACGGTGGTTAAGGGTGGAAGGCGTTTGTGTATCCCGTGTGCAACTGACACCAACTATTACCGGGTTGTTTAGCTTCTCCTTTCTTCGATAAATGCTGGTTCCTTGGCGTCGGGGATGCAGTCCAGAGCTTTGATGTAGGGTTTGATGTCTAGTACTGGTGTTTCGTTGTACGCGTCAAGACCTTTGACTTCAAGAATGTTGTTTTTCCTGTTTTCTAGTTTTACCGTTGAAAGGCCTACGCAGTTGGGGCGGATGGGGGATCTGGTGGCGAGGACACCCCTAAGTGGCAGGTCTGGTGAGCGTTTGGGGTGTACTTTTAGGGGGTAGGGTGTGTCTGAGAATTTGTGGGTCCAGAAGATCACTATTATGTGTGAAAATTCTTCGATTCCTTGGAGAGCTTCTTCGAGTTCGGGTTTGATGATGATTTTTGCTGTGACTTCTTTCGGATTATACCTGTGTTCGGGGTCTATTATCGATTCGACGTGTCCAATAGGCTCAAAAACGGCTTTTCCATATATGCGTTTTCTTTTGGTCATGGTTCCCCTTTCCCGTGTCTATCCAGTTTGGTTGCGAGTTTTGAAACCAAAGTTATTTATACTAAGCTCTCCTAAAGAGTGTATCTGTGCGTAAAGTGTCTTTGGGGTTTCTGGTTTGGTGAAGCTGTCGAGGCTGATGCTTATCGGTGTTATCCTGTCGGGCTTCGGGCTGATTATCGGCGTGGCGGGTAACTATGCTCCACAGTTTAGGCAGGCGCCGATTAGGGCTCCCATAGTGAATGTGGGTGTGGGGTTGGCCTTTCCAGGGGGGCAAATCGGTGAGGGTTACTATCTCTTTTCTGCGCCCGGAACGGTTCAGGTGCAATTTCCTTCTTATCCGCTTGATGCTTCGCTTTTTGGCTCCCCTTCTGGGAGCAGCGTTTTTATTGGAGGCTACTTTGTTGCGAGCGGGCCAATCAATTTCACCATAACTTCCCTCGTTCCCGGAAGCCCCACGGTGTTCAGGATGGAAAACTGTTACGCGGCGGGGTTTCTCGTGCCGAACCCGTGGTTTCCTTGGTTCTTCAAAATAGAGTGGGAGAACGGTAACAGCGGTCCTTTGCTTGTGGTGGGAAAAACTATTGCGGTGGCTCCGGTCGCACAGGTATTCTCATCGGTGTCCCCTTACCTTTCACTTTCCCTCGGAATAGTCCTCTTGGGTTTAGTGATTTTCGCCTCAGGTTTTCTTGATTCGCTTGAGCGCGAGAAGTCTAAGCCCCGAGTCCCCGGTAACCTTTCTGAGGTGCTTGATTTTTCGTTAACAACTTGGAAAGCGTTATTCCCTAGGGTAACCTTACTCTTCGCCGTTCTGGTCTCTCTACAGATACTTCTTATTTCAATCGCGAGAGGTGTAACCCAGCTTGTGAATTTTGAACTGTTCTCGCCAATCAATCCATTCCATTCCCCACTTCATAGGAATCATCTGCTCCTGCAAATCACGACTTTTAGCATACCGATCATCTACTACTTAGTGATTCTCTTGAGCTTCCTTCTGCCCCTTGTGGCCGAAGGTATGGTCATAAAGTACACTTATGATCACGTAACCCGGGTGGACTCCTCCCTCGGAGAAAGCCTGAGAACCGCGGCAAGGTGTTCTGGAAAACTGTTGGCCGGTTCCCTTGTTCTAGCCATGATTCTGATTGCGGGCCTGGCTGTTTTTGTGGTTCCTGGAATCTACCTAGCTGTAGTCCTATCGCTGGTTTTACAGGTAATAGTAGTGGAGGGAACTGACGTAACCGGAGGTATCACCAGAAGCATTGAATTAACCCATGGAAGAAGGTTGGAAACGTTCAAATTGCTGGCCTTTGGGGGAACAGTGGCGGTTCTAACCATAATTCTGGGCTATCTCCTCGCGTTTAAATTAGCGCCAACGGTGCCGACAATCATCAGCCCCGCAGATTATTTCACCGTGGCTTCTGCATCTTCGCTTGTTAACTCTCTGCCTTCCCTAATAGGATTCGCACTAATAATGGGGACCATAACCGCAACCACACTCCCCCTGTTTAACATTATGGTCACCATCTTATACTACCGTCTAATTGAGGAAAAGAGCGCAGCCCCAAAAAACCCGAGTAGATTAATTAGAACTGAAAAACGATAGAAAATGTCCGTTAAACACAAAAACTGAAACAAGCTAGAAAAACAGGCTCTATAATCGAACCGAATCTTTATCTATGTTTTTTCTTTACCCTGATATTTTTTTCCTGTCTGGAACACGGTGGTTAGTTTGTTGGCAGCAGCTCCGACGTTGGCACGATGTAATATGTATGTTTTTTGAGGGGGTGTATGTGACTTAGCGGTTGTGAAGGGGAATTTATGGGGGCTTCTTTCCGGGAATCAAGGCTTAAAAAAGGAGATAGACAAACCACCAACAAACCCAAAAAAATAAAATACATACCTACTACATCATGCCCCCGACGTTATCCGAAATGTTTATATAGAAGTGCTAGTACACTCCGACTTGAATCAGTCTAACCATATTCTCCGTAAGGAATTTGAGAGGGTTCAAAAATGAGTTTCTGGGACAGGAGAAGAAGAAGATACAGAGACATATTCGATGAGATACGCGAAATGTTCGAAGAGATGGAGCGAAGATTCTTTTCAGAATTCCCGTTTCCCGAGTTTGACTTGAAGGAATTGGAAAAGCTTCCAAAAAGAAAACTCTCAGACGGAACAGAGATCACAGGGCCATTCGTCTACGGTTGGTCTATGACAATCGGACCTGATGGGAAGCCCGAGATCAGGGAGTTCGGAAACCTGCCAAAGGGAGCTAGACTGGGCGTTCCGGGGTCGCTGAGAGAAATTCCTGAAACCAGAGAGCCTCTTACCGATGTAATAGAAACGGAGAATGAGGTAGTAATCGTGGCTGAAACCCCTGGAATAGATAAGGAAGAAATCCAGCTAAACAGCACCGAAAACGAAGTGGAGATTAGGGCTGGTAATAAGTTCTACAAAAAGGTTCAACTTCCAGCCGTAGTTGATCCTGAAAAAGCTAAAGCTAGCTACAAGAATGGAATACTCGAAATAAAGATTCCTAAAAAAGAGAAGAAAGGAACAGGAATAAAGATCGAATAATCTCAAAAAATCAAAAAACGCGATTTGAAAAATTGAACAAAATGGAGGAATAGAAATGGCGCAACTCGGAGGAGTGCCTGTACTCATATTAAAGGAAGGCTCGGAAAGAACCCGCGGAAGAGACGCACAGAGATCAAACATAATGGCAGCAAGGGTAATAGCCGAAGCGGTGAGGAGCACACTGGGACCACGGGGCATGGACAAGATGCTGGTTGACAGCCTAGGAGACGTAACCATCACCAACGATGGAGCCGCAATTTTGGATGAGATCGACGTGCAGCACCCAGCGGCTAAGATGCTGGTCGGTGTTGCGAAGACCCAGGACGACGAGGTCGGAGACGGTACGACCACAGCTGTCGTCATAGCGGGAGAACTGTTGAAGAGAGCCGAGGAGCTTCTCGACCAGAAAATACACCCAACGATTATAGTCAGCGGGTACAAGAAAGCGGCCGATTATGCGAAGAAGGTCTTGGACGAAATCGCCATCGACGTAGACCCAGACGATGAGGAAACCCTCAAAAAGATTGCCATCACATCCATGAACAGCAAGTCAGTTCTCGGGGCGAAGGAGCACTTTGCGAAGATTGCCGTGGACGCGATAAAACAGATCGCCGAGGAAAAGGACGGTAAGCTTGAAGCCAACAGAGACATGGTTAACATTATCAAAAAGCAGGGAAAGAGCATCCTGGAAACCGAGCTAGTGAAGGGTATGGTCGTTGACAAGGAGCTTGTACACCCAGCCATGCCCAAGTCTGTCAAGAACGCGAAGATCGCGTTGGTGGATGCACCGATAGAAATCGAGAAGACGGAATTCGATGCGGAAATCAGGATAAATGATCCGAGTCAGATGCAAGCGTTCCTGGACGAAGAACAAAGAATGCTCAGACAGATGGTTGAAAACATCAAGGCGAGCGGAGCCAACTTTATATTCTGCCAGAAGGGTATAGACGACACCGCCCAGCACTACCTGGCAAAGGCAGGCATAGCGGCGGTTCGAAGAGTCAAGAAGTCCGACATGGAGAAACTCGCGAAAGCCACCGGTGGCACTGTTGTCACAAACCTGAAGGAGCTGAAGCCTGAAAACCTTGGAGAGGCAGGGCTCGTCGAGGAAATAAAGGTTGCAACCGACAAGATGGTTTACGTCCGCGATTGCAAGAATCCGAAGGCCGTGACCGTTGTCATACGCGGAGGAACCGAACATGTTGTGGACGAGGGTGAGCGTGCGCTCAACGATGCTCTGAGCGTTGTCAGAGATGTGCTCGAGGACAGAAAGATGGTGGCCGGCGGCGGAGCACCCGAAATAGAGCTTGCGAAACGCTTGAAGGACTACGCTGAGTCTGTTGGTGGGCGCGAGCAGCTCGCCATTGAGGCCTTCGCTGAGTCTCTGGAGATTATTCCCAAGACTCTGGCTGAGAACGCGGGTCACGACCAGCTCGATGTTATAGTCAAGCTTCGCGCGGCTCACGAGAAGGATGACGGTCTCTGGGTGGGTGTGGACATTAACACCGGTGAAGTCGCTGATATGATAAAAGCGGGTGTTGTCGAACCTCTCCGCGTCAAGAAGCAGGCCATCACATCTGCGAGCGAAGCTTCCGAAATGATTCTGAGAATCGACGATGTCATAGCCTCCAAGCCACACAGCGAATCCGAAGAAGGAAAGAGCGGAGGAGCCGGTGGCGGCGGAATGGGCGGAATGGGCGGCATGGGCGGAATGGGCGGCATGCCGCCAGGGATGATGTGATACGCTCCTTTTTCTTCCCATTTTTATTTATTAGTAACCTTGTCTTTATTCGCTGTCGTTTCACTCTTGGTTTTCTTTTTCGAAAGATTTTTAGAGGTAGCGAGTGTAATAGTGTTACAATTCTGAGCTAGGGTGATTCCCGTGTTCGCATCAACCTTTTTGTCGGATCCACTTGTTATCTCTCTGCGCTGGTTAATTATACTGGCTTATGGTGTTCTTTGTGGCTTGTCTCTAACTGTTTTCTTTAAAAAAGAGCGGATAACGCTTTTTCTCTTTCTTGCGGCTGCGTTTTCCATTTTGATGATTGTTGAACTTTGTTTTTTTTACTTTTAGCCTTTGCTTGG
>JAUQYY010000214.1 GCA_030587505.1 Candidatus Sigynarchaeota archaeon | reverse complement strand
GTACAGTTGGGGTTTGTTCCAAGCCCAGAGTGTTTGACGTTCATTCTTGAAAGAGTCGGAGCAGCTGAAAGGTACTGTTTCTCTTCGGGTAAAGTCGTATTATGCGAACGCGTGGAGGGTGGCACAGGGTATCTACTTGTGTGTAATCTGGCGTGGAAGGATCAGGAGTGTGATGTGGTTTTTAGTTCTCCCTCCGATTTGAATCGAAAAATCGCGGTTAAAAATGTGGTTATTCCTAGAAGAAGTGCCACAATCTGGACCATGGGGCTAAAAATAGGAGATTCCCAGATTAACTACATCACTTCGGAGATAACCAGACTAGAGAAACGTGGTTCAATAGTAGAATTAGAGTGCTGGGGCTACAGAGGGAACCCAGGACGTATATCAATAACTCTGCCAGAAAAACCAAAATACGTCTCAGTCGATTCCACCTGGGAGGAACAAAACAACACGTTACTAATCGATTACGTCCACGACGAAGAGAGGGAGATACTCATAAACGCTAAAAACAAAACGGTAATCAAAATAACGGGAATAGACCCACCTGGTGAAGCCTCCAGATTCAGCCGGTTAGCCTATAGGCTTAAAAGAAGAATTATAAAAAGATTCTTCGGGTAAGAATCCTCGAAGCTAGGATTTAAGAGCATGAATTAAAATACGGAAACCAACTGGTTCTGTCATTCTCTACTTTTCAGTTTTCTTCTTTGTCTTGGCCTTCTTTGGTTTTGCTGTTTTCTTCTTCTCCTTTGCGGGTTTCTCCGCCTTCTCGGCTTCCTTCTTTTTCTTAGCCTTCTTCTTAGCCTTCTTCTTTTTCTCTTCTGCGGGTTTTTCTTCTTTCTCGGCTCCTGCCTTCTTAGCTTTCTTCTTGGCTTTCTTGGGTGGTTTTGTCAGCTTTTTTGCCTCTTGTATCCAGCCCTTAACTACGTCCTGTGGTATCCCGGTTATTTCAGATATTTCACCGACATCTTCTTCTTCCGCTAGGTCTTCGAGCGTGAGAATGCCTATTTCTGCTAGTTTCTTTGCATCCTCTTCTGTGAGGTTTTTGATTTTCGTGAGGTCGGCTAGTTCTTCTTTCATAACTTCTTCTATTACTTCCTCTGCGATTGCCTCTTCTTCTGCTTTCTCTGGCTCTGGCTTGGGTTCCGGTTTCACTTTTCCTGTTAGTACTTTTGCGTCCTCTATCCAGAGCTTAACTCTGGTTTCACTCACTCCAAGTTTTTTGGCTATATCCTTGGCTTTGGCGGAGGATAATGCTTCAAGCGAGTCTATTTTGTTCTGGAAGAGTTTTTTGGCCAGTTTCTTGTTTAATCCTTCTATTTTCGTTAATTCTGTAACCGCTTGTTTTTCTGCCTCTTCAAGGGTGATCTTTTTGGCTTCCTCCTCTTTCTTCTTTTTCAGTTTTTCCTTTTGCTCCTTTACGTAGGCCTTGATGGCTTGGATGTTTATCTCGTGGGTTGTTTTTCTTCTCCTGTCTATTCGCAGAGAGAGCCGCTTCGCTTCGTGCGCGGTTAGCCCAGCGCCTTGTATCTCGCCAAGGCTGAAACCCTTACCAGTTCGGAATCTTCTACTATCGTTGCAGCGCATCACTCTTGGTTCAATTTCCGACATTACCTCGTCCTCCAAGTACGTTTTTTGAAATAACAGCGGAGCATATTAAGTTTTACCCAACGTGGCGTCTTTCGGCTAGTTAAGTTGCTTCGGTTAGGAATTCTCTTCGGGGAGGTAGGGAATAAATGTTTCGGGAGCCGCTACTTGTACAGAGGTATTTTTTCGATCTGCCCCGACGCATAGCCGACCAGTTCTTCTAGAGTGACTATTTTTACGTCGCAGTCCATTAGAATTGATGTAGAGTACAGGTTGTGGAAGCATGAGGGACACGCTGTCACTAGGTAGTCCGCCCCCACCTTAGACGCGTCCTCTATTATACGCTCCGACATTTTGCTTCTTATCCGAGCGTAGGGAACCCTTATTGTTCCCCCGCAGCACTTTGAAGACTCCCTCGAGTTGGAAAGCTCGACCAGCTTTGCCCCGGGGATATTCTCAATCAGCTTTCTTGGCTCTTCGAACATTCCCGAGTAGCGGCCAAGGTGGCAAGAATCGTGGAAAACAATATTAGCGTTAAGGGCTTTGTTGAACCTGATTTTACCCTCGTCCAGCAATTCCGTGTAGAGGTTGACCGTGTGCTTTACCTCGATTCCTCTCCGCGGATAGTCGTGTTTAAACGTAGAGTAGCACATAGGACAGATCGTGATTATCTGATCGGTTCCCCTCTCCTGCAGGAGGTCTAACTGCTTTTGGCTATACGAGTCGAAATCGTCTCGGTAGCCTATCATCTTTAGAAAGCCGCCGCAGCACCTCTCCCCGTCCTTCATAACGGTATAATCGTAACCAGCGTCTTTGAGAATTCCAAGCGTCACACGTCCAATCTGAGAGTAGGAGTACAGTGTGACGCAGCCAGAGTACAGCAGGTTAGGCGAGGAGTCGGGGATGCTCCTCACCACCGGGCCCAGGAGAGAGTCTAACGGTTCTGTCCTCTTACCTAAGACATTTCCGGCCTGAAGAATGTTTCTCCGCATTTCCTTCTGCTCCTCGGGTGGAGCCAAACCCATCCTCACAAGTTCCTGCCTCGCAGCTTCCACTATACCCGACACATCCACCCCTGGAGGGCATAAGATTTCGCACTCCTTACACAGGGAGCAGGAATACACACGATCTATGAAGGAATCAGACACCTCTATACTATTGTCCAGTAGGGCGAGGAGCAGGAGGATTCTACCCCTAGCATTCCAGGACTCTACACCTAAACTCTCAAAAATCGGACACGCAGCCCTGCAGAAACCGCAACGGTAGCACCGAATCATCTCATCGTAGACCTCGCTTAGCAGGGGATACTCAACCAAACCGTCTACCTCCAGAACCCGTAGAACTATAGCAAACCATACCAAAACTAAGAGGGCTGTAGAATTTATTTCTTTTCTAAAAGTTTCATCCGCCATCCCTTACAAGAGAACCATCGGATAAAAAATATACACCTCAAAGACATCAATGTTGGTGAAAAACAACACTCCATTATCACGTGTCTGTATACTACCTTCGAAAGAGGTTATTGTTTGATCCGTGCAGAAGTTTCAATAAAATTTAAATGGAATACTAAAAGAAGTCTTCGCGAATATGAAGTGGGTTTCTCGCCTAGTAAGCTCAAGTCTTCAGAATAATCTACTGAAGGCGGATGCTTCTACTGAAGTTGGTGCGTAGGATGGGTAAAACTATCTCGGAGAAGATTCTTAGTGAGGCTTCACACTCGGACGCCTATGCGGGGGACATTGTGGTAGCGGACGTGAGCTTTGCAATGGCTCAGGACGGTACGGCCCCCCTCACCATCAGGGCGCTGGAAGAGATGGGTATCGATAGGGTCTGGGATAAAGAAAAGATAGCTCTGGTTTTCGACCACAATGCTCCGAGCCCTAACGAAGGTGTATCCAAGC
>JAUQYY010000211.1 GCA_030587505.1 Candidatus Sigynarchaeota archaeon | reverse complement strand
AGTCCAAGCCAGTTCAGCCCGGCGAGGGGGCTGCAAAGAGCGGGACGCTGGCTGGTATGGGTGTCGGAGGCCTACCATAGTAGTTCCACGCGCCGAACTGGAGCCAGTACTGAAGGTTACCCTGTGTAAGCTGGTTTCCCCACAGCCACCACAACAGGAAGTCGCCGCTTTTGAGGTACGTGAGATAGTCGTAGGCCGAGATGAATGGACCGTAGTTAGCCTGCAAAGGATATAGTATCCCTATGTAGAAGAAAGCTATGAAGATGAGACCAATAACCTAGCGTAGAAGAATGTTCTTCTTGTGTCTCTTACCTCACCGCCTATGTAGGTGAGGCTCATGTAACCTGAGTACGCAAACATTGCTATCATGATAGCTCCCAAGGTGTCGCTAAAACCGCTCGTAGAGGCTCTAGCGTAGAAGAGCCACCACCAGTTCTGATAGGCCAACCTGAATATGTCTCCGTACGCCCCGAGAGGTATTCCGAAGAGGCTTTGACCCTCCCAGCCGAACACGGCGTTCCAAGCCCACAGCATGTCAATGGGAGAATGGGTTGCAAGAACCCACACCGTCGCCACGCCTGCAATCAGAGGTATTATGAAGAGAAGCCGCATGATCCAGAGAGAAGTCTTCATACTAACCATTAGCACTATGCCGAAAAAAAGAACAAGACCTATGCCAAGGATTACACCCCAAACCGGATCCGTCAGCTGAATCGCCCACCCCAGGTAGCCGAGGTCCCATGTCCAGAGACCGTAGTAAACCGCGAAGAGGCTGATGAATGAAATCGCTTGGAAGCAGAGAACACCTATGGTGAACATGGTAACTATCCAAGAGCCCCAAGAGGCGATGAAACCCCCAGCCTGAGCCAAGAATCCTGCTGATATACACGTAGTCTCCGCCGCTTCTTGGCATCGCCCTCGCGAGTACAGCGTAAACCACCGCTATTGGCAGCATTAGTAGTAGACCGCCGACGTATGCTATTGGCAGATTGGCTCCAGGGAAGTAGCCTGGCTGTAGGGACTGAACCGAGAGGAACATTATCCCGCCGCTGACTACCGAAGGAGAAGACTATGACAACAGCGTCTTTGAGTGTGATCTCCCTCACAAGCCCCGTAGCGTCGCGAGTGAAAACGATTCTCTTCCTGCCACTAGGACCGGAATCAGACACTTTTCTCTAACCTCCGGAAAGTAGAATCATTTTGTTTATATTACTTTTATCACATATAAATATTTTATATAAAAAATAGTAAAAATGTATAACTATAAACAATTAAAGAATTAACAAGAGCATAACAAAACCCTCCCAACCCCTCTTAACATCACCACCGAACCATGGTCAAGAACCCACGAACGAATGTTTTATATTTCTGATGCGTAGAAAGGTTTGGATAAGATAAGAATACGTGAGGTCTCGTACAATGTCTGAGGTTTATATTATTGGCCACAAATCGCCGGATACCGATTCGATTTGCGCGGCTATAGCCTACGCGAATCTCAAGAGGGCTACTGGTGAGAACTCAGCGGCTAAGGCTGCGAGGGCGGGTGAGATTAATCCCGAGACAGAGTTCGTTCTCAACCGCTTCGGTGTTGAAGCACCCGAGCTGCTTGAAAACGCCGCCGGGAAGAAGCTGATACTGGTTGACCACAACGAGTTCGCACAGATGGTTGACGGAGCGGAAGAGGCGGAGATACTGGAGGTTCTTGATCATCACCGCATCGAGTTCAAGTGGGCGAACCCCATCCTGTTTCACACCGAACCCGTTGGTTCAACATCCACACTTGTCGCCGAGAAGTACTTTGAGAAGGGAATCGAACTCGACGAGAAAATGGCCGGAATAATGCTCGCCGCCATACTATCGGACACGGTTGTTTTCAAGTCACCCACATCCACAGACCGCGACAAGGAGGTAGCAGAAAAGCTGGCGAAGATAGTTGGAGTGGACCCGCAGAAGTTCGGAGTAGAGGTGAAAAAGGCTAAAGCCAGCCTGGAGGGCAAGAGCGCAAAGGACATCATAAGGTCGGACTTCAAGGACTACACCTTCGGAGGCAAAAAGGTCGGCGTGGGGCAGGTTGAGATAGTGGACATCGAGGAAGCCAGAAGCAGGAAGCAGGAGATACTCGACGAGATGAGGAGGATGACTGCGGAGGAGGGCTACGACATGGTATTCATGATGCTCACAGACATCATCCAGGAGGGAACAGAGCTCCTAGTGGTAGGAGACGAGGACGGAGCTGTCACAAGGAAAGCCTTCAACGCCGAGCTGAAAGACAACTCAGTCTACATAGAAGGCATGATGTCCAGAAAAAAGCAGGTCATACCGCCACTGGAAAAAACCATGAGCTGAAAACCGCAAGAAGCCCTTCCAAGAACCCTCCAGCTACCCCCTTTTTTGTGAGACAATGTTTCTTATTAGCGTAGCGGCTCTGCTCTTGTTGAAGACCCCGCACACGCAAGGCTTGGAGAGCTGCTCGGCGGCCTCTTCGGGTGTCAGCCTACCGTTCCTCACTTCGCTTATCAGGTTTCTGACTAGGTTGGGTGATACGCAGTGGTGCCCGCACATGGAGGTTATCTCAAGTATTTCTTCTGGGGGGAGGAGCTTCTTGTATCCGAAGACGCCGAGGGAGAGATTGACTGTATGAATTTTTAGACCCAGCTCCTCGGCCACCTGTTTCACCTCCGAGATTAAGCCGCTGACGGTGATCGATATTCCAAGGTCCTCCTCTTTTAGGAGCCTCAGCGCCTCCTTTAGCTTGTTCCTGTCGTCATAAACTGCCTGGATCGCTGGTGTTAGGTTCCAGAGAAATTCGTCTATTATGTTTACTGGTTTCTGTGATTTTAGTATCTCGGCTATTCTCAGCATTTTTTCGCGTGAGTCGGGTAGATTGTCGTTTATCCCGTGGGCGTAGATGGCCACAACGACGAAATCGTTCCTGAGGGAGTCCTCACTACCCATACGGTGTAGAGTGTGGGTCACGGTTCATCCTCCTTTGAGGGTTTTCTTCCGAGTCCGAGGTTGATTTTCGCGTTCGGCCTCACGCTGAACCCCTCCCGTTCGAGTATGGGGAGAACGGGTATTGTGCCGTCGGGGTTAACGCGGGAAATCACCCCCACAGTGAAAACGGTTTGAACCTCGCTCTCAACGCTCTTGAGCGCTCTGAGTATCTCCGGAACCTTCTCCACCCCTGTTTTGAACTCGATGAGGCAGGAGAGCACCCTCTCCTCACCGATGTCGAATCGTAACCTTCCATCCCTGTCTATAAGTGCGGTGTAGGGGTTCTGCTCCTCGAACTCCACACCCTTTTCAGCAAGTAGGACCGAGATTTTCTCCGCGTCCCTGAACCTTGCTCCAACACCTGGCCTGCCTAGCTCCACGCAGAACCCCACCTCACCCGGACCGTATCTCCCGGTGATGTCGTTGGTTTTCATTTCCTCTGTGCCCCTTCCAGGGATTCCAGTCACCTTGTGGGTTCCCACAACATCGCTGAAAGGGTTTCGAATGGCCCGGGGCCAGTCAGGCTCGGTTGGTTTGATTGCTCCCTCCGGGCAGACCCAGAGGCGGTAGCAGGTGTAACACTCGACACACTCGTCGGGGTCGATTCTGGCTTTTCCGTCAATCAGGGAGATGGCGTTTACGGTGCAGTACGGCACGCAGGTGCCGCAACCAACACACTTATCCTCATCAATTATCACTGTTCGGCTCCCTTCTCGGAAAGGGATTTTCTTTAGTAATAAATACAATTATAAGGATCCCCGCTGATAAGCGTTTATATATGTAAAACACATAAAATATGTAAGAACCCCGAACGGTTCGGGGGAGGCCCCCATGGGTAAAAACAAAAAGGTGGAAGAGTCTCTCAAGAGGCTCGAAAAGGGAATCGAAAGAATCGCTGAGGTCTTCGACCAGTACACGGAGACCGTAAGGCAGGAAATAGCCTTCATAAATCAGAAAATCATAGACCTTGAGAGTAGGATAGACAGCATCGAGAACTGGTCCTCATTCACCGTGGAGGGCGGTGAGACCCGTGAGGCCCCTGCCGGAACAGGGTTATCCGCGGAGCTCGCATCAAGAGCAGGAGAAAAATCCGCACACTTTGAATCCACACCGCCTGCGGAAGACTACAGAACACGCGTCGAAGCCTCCATAACTCTCCGGAGAGAAGCGAGAGGTGTAGAAAGCCACCCAGTAACCACAACCAGAACCCCCGCTGGGAGAAGGCTGGAGCCCGCCAGCTTCATCACGAGGGAACACCGAGCAGAAACTGGAGAGGAAGGCTTCGGGGGATACAGCCCCGTCCGTGGCGCCATAGTAGAAGAGAAGTTTGTTAGGCCCTCCGTTTTCTCAAAGGAGATGAACAGGCTCCACGAAGCGGCTCCCACGCCCCAGGCGCCGTACGGTCCGGGAGGGTACACGCCCCCGCCGTCAATGCAGCTCAGGTCGGAGATATCAAGAGTTCTTGGAAAAATAAGACCGGAAGCGCAGGTGAGAGTTCCCCGTCCACCAGCAGTCCAGGAGCCCGGACCAGCCCCAGGCTACCAAGGTCCCGGCGGACCTGAGGATGTGTACTCCACGCCTCAGCCTGTACAGCGGGCATATCCGTCTGAAACCCCAGGTTCTGCGGGTGAAACCAGAACCATACGCTTGCCGGATAACTGGCTGCCCGAATCGTCCAGAGCGAAGTATTTTAACCCAAAAAAGCTGAAGAAGAGCACCTTAAAGGACATGGAGAAAAAGACAAAAGACATATTCAAGTAAAACATTCCGGAAACTGGAGGAAGGCTTCACGATCCAACTGAGAGGATATGCCACATAAAGAAACGACTCTGAAAATGAGTAAACCTTCCTGATAAAGGTGAGTACCCGTTTTAATTCTTTTAGAAATAAAAAAGAATGAAATAAGAAAAGGAAAACTCTCGGCTAGAATTTTACCTTGTCGATGCCTTTGAGGCCCAGCATTTTCCTCGCTTCGTCTGGGCTTGCGATGTCGCGGCCCAGGTCTTCGATGATTCTTCTCATTTTTTCAACGAGCTCCGCGTTGCTCTTGGCGAGCTCCCTGTAGCGGATGTAGAGGTTGTCCTCAAGGCCGACGCGGACGTGGCC
>JAUQYY010000200.1 GCA_030587505.1 Candidatus Sigynarchaeota archaeon | reverse complement strand
CTCACCATGAGCTGTTCAAAGAGGCGGCGGTAATCGCAAGGGGGAAAAACCTTGCACTATCCTCACCCGACCTCAGCCAGATCACAAAATTCGTGAAAGAACTGTACTCCGCCGTTCCCAAAACTCCTGGCAAAACTTCTATCCTAAAGTGCCCAAACTGCGGCAGAAGAACCAGTCGAACAGACCAATGCTCTCACTGCGGCTGGAAATTCTGCCCCGAGTGCGGAAGTGCTAGTCCCCCCGGCTCAAAGTTCTGCTCAAACTGCGCTCATCCGTTGTGAGCCGCCGAAAACAATCCAACTCTCTACAGGCCGATGCCGAAAGATTTAATCCCTATCTTTACGTAATGGGCTTTAGAGCGTCTCATGGATGGTTTCTATGGAAAAGGTTGTACGCGTCTCGGATATACCTGAGTTTGTGGGTGAAACGGTTCAGATTCGCGGCTGGGTGCACCTGAAAAGAGAGCATGGGAAACACATGCTCTTCCTAGTGGTTAGGGACGGAACGGGTTTCATTCAGGTGGTGCTAAGGGACAACGCTAAGGGGTATTTCGACGTCTTTGATAGCTACAGGGAAGCAGCCGTGATTATCACGGGGAAGGTGTTGGAGGATGCGAGATCCCCTTACGGCTACGAGATTCGTGCGGAAAGTGTCGAGGTGGTTTCACCCTCGAGGCCAACCATAGAGGAGGAGATTCAGCCCGATTCCTCGGTTGACCTGTTGCTGGATAAGAGACACCTGGTTATTAGGGGAGAGCGGGCCTCGGCGGTGTTGCGCTACACCGACAAGCTGCTTAGGTACCTGAGAGAATTCTGTGTTGAGAAGGGTTTAACAGAGGTTGTTCCGCCCATAATAACAAAGGCTGCGTGTGAGGGCGGGGCTACGCTTTTCCCAGTGAAGTATTTTGACGACACAGCCTATCTCACACAGTCCTCGCAGCTCTACTTGGAGGCTGTCCTCCCTGCGCTTGGTAATGTCTACTGTATTCAGAAATCCTTCCGAGCCGAGCGTCACAGAACCCGGAGGCATCTCTTAGAATACTACCACTTTGAACCGGAGCTGGCCTTTATCGATTTCGAGGATTTGATTAGATTCGCCGAGGATAACATCATCTACATTGTGAAGAGAACCTTGGAGGAGGATTATAAGATTCTTGAGCTGTTCGGCGTCGAGGACCTAGAGGTGCCCAGGCGTCCATTCAAAAGGATGACGTATGCTGAGGCCCTGGACTTTTTCAAGTCTAGGGGTGTGAACATTGAGCCGGGAATGGACTTGGAGGAGTCAAAGGAAAGGATGCTGGTCGACCACTTCGGAGAGCCTCTCTTTCTGACGGATTTCCCCGCCGAACAGAAGGCTTTCTACTTTAAAAGGAAGGGGCCCGATGAGAGTATCGCCATGTCTATGGATCTGCTGGTTCCCACCGTGGGCGAAATCATCGGAGGTGGAATGCGGGAGGACGACTACGACAAGATTATTCTGCGCCTGAAGGAGATGAATGCCAATCTGGAGGATTACCGTTGGTACACCGACTTCAGGAGGTACGGTTCTGTTCCACACGGCGGCTACGGACTGGGTATAGAGAGAACGGTGGAGTGGATTCTACACCTGGAGCACATTCGCGACGCTACGCTGTTTCCGAGGCTCGTTAACAGACTGGTACCCTGACGTTGCGTACCGCTACTTGTTCCTCCTTTGGTTGAGTTTTTCTCCTAGCTGCACTGTTTAAAACTAGTGGTCTTCTGAGTCCGCAGAGCCAGTATTAGAATGGTGATTGTTTTGTCTTACGGGAAGCTTGTAAAGTTCGAGCGGCTTATCAATGCTTATCGTGAATTGTACGAAGGCGAGGTTTTCGATTATTCCAAGGGCGTGGAGGTTACGGGTGAGGTTGTTTCCCTGTCGAAAGAGTTGGAGGAACACTACAGGACCAAGATGGGGAGTGTGAGTGATTATTATTCACCCCTGATGAAGGCGATCTGGATTTTTTTCAAGTCTCAGAGGCGTGTTATGGAGGTTTCAAACAGGCTTTTCAAGCTGGAAATTAACGACTCTCTTTTCAGCTTTGTGGATGAGTCTTCACTCGGTGAGATTCGGTTTGGAAACAGGGTTTTGGACATCGCCTCAGAAGATGAGATCCTCGAAATAAAGAATATCTTTCAGGACGCGCGGGGCTACGTTGCACCGTGCCTAAGGGAGCTAGAGGATGCTCGGAAGATGGTTTCGGAAGCGGGAGATAAAGACCTATTGTCCGTAGTGGGGGGTGGCGAAAGTCTTCTTAGGGCCAAAATCTGCTTCTTTGAGTCGGTTATAGCGCTTCTCGAAAAAAACTTCCAGAGATCGGTTCAGAGTTTAGAGGAAGCAGTTCGGTTTATGGAGGAGGCGATAGTGTTCATCAACATGAATCTGGATACTCCGGGTGAGGTTGAAAACGCCAAAAAAACAGAGTCACACCTAAAACTGCTCATAAGCAGCTATAAAACAGCAATCAAAATCATTAGAGGTAACATCACCTGAAAAGAGGATTGTTATCGCTATGGGGGGCAACCGATTCTGATCAAGTTCACCTGGTACCGTCGCTTGGGTGAAGGTTTCGATTTGAAATTAGAGTACATCAAGATGCGGAGCACGGACCGACTTGTGGTGTGGTCACACACCTCTGGGTGTCCCTTTCTCGTTAAGGGTGGCTCTGGGTTACTGTTTGGTTTTGACGGCTTTGAAGTAGCATCCGCTGCCTTTCACCATTTCTTTTATTATGTAATCGTCTATCTTCGCCAGGGGGTACAGGAAGGGGAATATTATGTAGTCTGGAATCTTGTGGCGTCTGAGGAATTCTCTTATCTCCTCCGCTATCTCGCTGAACTGCTGGTTGTAGTAACCGTAGGCGGCGGCCTTCATTCCCGCGCTCTTTATCAGATTCAATATTTTCTTCAGAGTGTATCTTCGGTGGTGCCCGAGGTCTAAGTCCTCCCTCGTCAGCTCGCCTCTTACAGTCTTTTCTTTGATTAGTATTTTTTCTTTCTCCGTGGTGGGAACTGTGCCGACAACGGCTCCTCCCTCTTTAATAACCCTTTTTGACTCCTGCATAGCCCTCCTATCATCGGGGATGTGCTCCAAAACATCCAGCATTATAACACCATCGAAGGTGTCTTCCCTGAAGGGCAGAGCTTGGCCGTCGGCGATTATGAATTCTATTGGTAGATCGTTTATTCGAGCTGATTTGTGAGCCTCGAAAAAGTCTTCGTTGGGAAGATCCATGGCAACCATTCTTAACCCCTCGTCCATGAGGGCGACGCTCCAGACGCCCCAGCCACATCCAAGGTCAAGGACCCTTTTTTTGGGTTTGGGGTTTAGTGCTTTGAAAACTCTTTTCGCCCTTACCACGTCGAGGAGGTAGGGGTGTCCAATGGTTCGGTAGATCCACTCCCTGAAGGCTACCACCGCAGGGCTCGGGCTTTCGTGTCTATGGTAGGATAAGAAGCGCCCTATTATCGGCTTTCTGAACAATATTACTCCTCCATATTTTTAATAACGTTTGAGGTGCTCCAGAGGTATTCGAAGTAATCGGCTGCCAGTCCGGCGAGTCCAAGGTGGTCAGACCATATTCCCATGGAGAATGTGATTTTCCCGTCAGGGCTAATCTCTGGGAATATTAGAATCGCTTCGCGGTTATCAACTATTATACCGCCGCCATATAGTATATCTCTGGTTCTTACCTCTCTAGCATATTTAAGCAGTTTATCAAGAACTTTTTCCTCAACATTCGAAGTCATAAATTTTGTTTCTACGGGTTTACTTCTCAGTTTGCTCAGAATCTGCTGTAGAACTTCGAAGTTTTCCTTTGTTATTTTTGGGAAGGCGATAAGCACGTTTTTCTTTGTTTTTTCCACCATCTCTCCTATCTTTTCCAGGAGGTTCTCCTCTCCGTGGATTATCCATATGTCTGGCCGCTCTGACTCTCCGCTCTTCTCGTAGATGGGCTGAAGCTCGTTGATTATCTGCTCTTCATTGTCTTCTATCTCCTTTAGTATTTGGAGCTTGAGGCTTCTCATCGCTTCCGTGGGTGGTCTGGGTCTGTACCTGTTCGGCCTCCCTCTGTCTGACCTCACCCAACCCTTTTTCTCGAGCCTCTCCGTCACTTCGTAGATTCTCGAGTAGGGTACACCGCTTTTCTTGCTCAATTCGATGGCGGTGAGCGAACCCGAATTGAGAAGAGTTAAATAAACCTCAATCTCGTACTTGGTTAGCCCTACGCTCTCCAGCGCCTTCTTTGTCTTGTTGCTTATCATACCCATGCAGCCCGAAAAGCTTCTAGCAGTGAGCAAGGCTTTTAACTCTCTGTTATTGTATTTTTTTAATCCTTTTTAAATTAATGATTGCCTGGCGTTGGAACCTTTTCTTCAAAAACTTAATAACGCTAATAACACGAAGTCTAAAACAACTACTCCAAAAATGAGAACCGAGGAAAGTCAATTTGTATTCGTTCACAGCGAGGAAACTTCGGAATCTGAGAAGCCGCCTGTCGGAGAGTGGCTTTGGGATAAAGCAGCACTGCTGCGAATACTTCATCATTAAAAACAACCGCTTCGTGGGTGTTCTATCACTAT
Source organism: Candidatus Sigynarchaeota archaeon (assembly GCA_030587505.1). Lineage (GTDB taxonomy): Archaea > Asgardarchaeota > Lokiarchaeia > Sigyniarchaeales > Sigyniarchaeaceae > Sigyniarchaeum > Sigyniarchaeum tengchongense. The sequence continues at coordinate 2,583 of JAUQYY010000200.1, read as the reverse complement.
TTCCCAGCTGGAATCAGGCACTGTTTTACATCACTATATCGGAGGATGAGGAGTCGGTTAAAGAGATTCTAAGGATAACCGAGGAAGTGTTTCCCGAACTGAACATGGAACTCAGAAACAAAAAAGGGGAACGTGAATCGAAGCCTGCGGGCAGCAGGTGGTTCGTCTAGAAACTTGAGTGGGATGACGGTTGTGGTGGAAAAGAGTGATAAGAAACCGAGAAAGAGGGCGAGAGCGATTCACATAGATCCGAAGCTCTGTAAAGGCTGTGAGCTCTGCATATATTTCTGCCCCCACGGTGTGCTGGAAAAGTCAAGAAAACAGAACGAGCAGGGCTACTATCTGCCGCAACCAACCCACCTGGAGAAGTGTAGAGCGTGTAGGTTCTGCGAGCTGTATTGTCCTGAACTCGCAATCTTTGTCGAGGAGGAAGGCTAAAAAAACCGTTTGGAGGATAATCTCCATTTTTCCGTGTTAGGTTCCGAGGGAGTGGTATGCCTAAGGCTTTCTACGTTGAGGAAGGTGAAGGTAGGCTGCGTGTTTGGGCTGTTTTCTTCCTGTTGGGTGAAGACTTGGTGGTTGGAATCGGCGGTGGGGAGAAGCCCCACATAGGGGCCCTGGCTGTCGCGGTTCCGCGTCCAAGCAGAGGCAGACCAGGCGAGGTTTCTTCAACTTCTTCTGTGATCACTCTGCCTGAACACAAGGATGATATTGTTGCTCGTGAAGCTGCGGATTACTTGGCGAGGGAAACCAACCGAGTGGTTACCGTATCCGCTGGTATCCATGTCGATAACGCTACTGAGAGTGAAATCAAAAGTTTGGTGGAAAACTCAAGGCGTGTTACACGCAAAATCGTCGAAAGGATAGAGTCCTTGCCGTGAAGCTAGGCGAGTTTCGGTTCAGTTTTTCAGTATCTTCTTCTCATTTTTTGGATTTCCTCTGTGATGTCTTTGACGCTTTGTGGAATCTTCTTTGGTCTGCTGACTTTGTCGAAGTAATCTATTTTCGTGTTTAGTATGGTTGATATGACTGCACCTACGCTCAGGGGTAGGGCTAAAAGGCTATATCCCCCTTCCAGTATGAAGGCGATTTTTCCCCCGCACACCTCTTTTCCCAGCTGGAGGATCACCCGGGTTATCCGAGCGTAGTCTTCTGCCTGTAGATTCATGTTTCCCACCGGGTCGCTGTAATGAGTGTCGAATCCAAACGAAACCACCAGCATTTCGGGTCTAAATTCCCTAACTGTGTCTGGGAAGATCTGCTCAAAGGTCCACGTGTAAGCGTTTCCCCAGGTCCCTAGGGGAAGCGGTACGTTAATGTTGTATCCTTCACCCTCGCCACTACCTATCTCCTCCAACCACCCCCTCTCTAGGGCCTCCATACCGTATTCGTGAAAGGATAAGCACAAGACGGACGGGTCCGAGTAGAATATCTGGGATGTTCCGTCACAGGGATGAGCGTCCAGATCTAGTATAAGGACACGCTTCACTTTTCTCTTTTCTCGTAACCATCGGACCGCGATGGCGCAGTTATTGAAGTAGCACATCCCCTCAGCGTGTCCTGTCCCGGCGTGATGGCCCGGTGGGCGGATAAGGGCGAAGGCTGTCTCTACGCTGCCCTTGCTGACTTCCTCCACCGCTGAGATTGCCCCTCCCGCTGAGAGGCAGGCGGTCCTAAACGTATCCTTAACCACAAGGCTTGATGAGCCAACTTCCCCATAGCCCAACCTTGATAGTTCCCTAACCACCTCCAGAAGGTAGGGATCGTGTACACGCGTGATATCCTCCCTCGAAGCCGGTTCACATTTGAAAAATTTCAAATTCTCGTTGTCCAGAAGCCCCGAGTTTTGCAGATATTCACGTGTGAGTCTTATGCGAGCAGGATTTTCAAACGCTTCCATCCAGGGCTTGGTAACCTCTGGAACATGCATTGCTTCGAAATCTCTGTGAGAGATTAATCCCAGTTTCATTCAACCACCCTTATGCTATAATGAGAAAAAAGGCCACAGTTTTGTTGACTTTAAACTCGCTTGTTCTTATACTTTATGAGTTGTACGAGAAAAATCCATTCGGGTTGGTCCACTTCAATCCGTGTCTCACCAGAGGAGGTTGGAATTAGCTCATAGCTCCGAGTTTTCAGCGGAAAATATCCCCAATTCTTTTCGTATGACAGCTGATGGTTGGGGTACGAGAAAAACATTCATTCAAAAAATTCCATCACAAGGGGAGGGATGGAACATCTTTTGACCTAAGAGCTGCTGACGACTTCGGTGCTCGTTTTCTGGTCGTGTTTTCTCACTTTGCTTATGAATGTGTTTAACCAGTCGTTTATTGCAACGTCTGCCGCCAGTTCTCCGCACTTTATTTTGTTTATCACTTCTTTGAGAATCGAACCCGCAGTTTCTATGGTTTTCTCTCTTCCCTTGAGTATTCTCCCTCTGTCCCTGCCATCCAGGTCCAGTAGGTAAAAGTCGTGGAGCGCCGATATTCCCAAGCCTTATGGTAGGGATAACTGGGTGGTGGCACACCCATCGGTTGTCAAAGTGCAACCGAGAACCCCACACGCTTCAGCGTGAGAGGATGT
>JAUQYY010000193.1 GCA_030587505.1 Candidatus Sigynarchaeota archaeon | reverse complement strand
ACACAATTCCCTTTTCTCCCTCCTCTTCCCGTTTTTGCATGGTGAGCGTGAGCTTGTTTTTTGTTGGGAATTTGTGTGGTTTCTTTTGCGTTTTGTACTATTTATTTTGATTTTTTCTTATTTATAGCTTTCGATTAGCTCACTGTGAGTGGATAATTACGAATTTTTGTTTCTTTATGAAACTTTTTCGTGCGTTGTTTTTTGATTTTTGATAAGAAAAAGTATCTATTTTCAATCTTTTTAGTTGCAAAGTGTCTAATTTTTGAAAAAAGAGCAGTAGGTATGGTGCTTATTGCTAAGTGTTTGTTTATTTTTGAAAGGGATAGTTAACAAAAATAATTGTTTGTTTTGGTGAGTTAGTTGGCTTTGAACCTGCTTTTGATGAGGTTAAGGGCTTTTTCTCCGTCCTCTGAGTGTACCAGGATTTTTATGCTGCTGGCGGTTGGGAGGAAGCTGTAAACGTTTATCTGGTTTTCTGCTAGGGGTTCTGTTATTTTTGAGATTATTCCGGGAGTCTTCACGAAGTCCTGGCCTTTAATGAATATTAGACTTAGGTTGTCGTAGCAGGTGGCTGATTTTCCTATGCCTCTCTTTTTTATTATGTTGTGTATCACGTTGAAGGGGTTCGTTTGGGGGTTGTCGACGACGAGGAGCATTATGCACCACGATTCTAGGGTGGCTCCCACGACCTCGATTTTTTGTTCGTAAACGTCCTTGAAGAAGGTGGAGAGGAGTCCTGGTTCTGTCACGTTGTCTCCTATTATGGTGACTAGTTGAACTGGTTTATCTAGAATGGAGATTTCGAGTTCGGGGATGCTCTTGCCGGTGATTACTGTTTCTTCGTCGGTGATTTTTCCGTCTTTCAGTCCAACGATACGTATTACCGAGTCGTCGGACTTGTATCGGAGGGCTTTTGACTGGATCACCTTTGCACCTGAGGTTGAGAGGAGTTGGGTTTCTGTGGTGTTGAGGGTCTTGATTGTGCTGGAGTTTTCGACCTTTTTGGGGTCGCCTGATTTTACGCCGGGAACATCTTTTACTAGTATTACCGAGTTGGTGTTGAGGCACTTTCCAAGTAGTGTTGCTGTGAGGTCGCTGCCGCCTCTACCGAGAGTGGTTATCTGCCCGTTTCGGTCTTTTCCGAGGAATCCGCAGACTACGGGGACCTTGTTTTGTTCAAGTAGGGGGACTAGAAACTTTTCTACGTGTTGTTTTGTGGTTTCTAGGTCGGGGTTTGCGTTTCCATGGTTGCTGTCGGTGAATATGGGCCAGAGGTCGCTCTCGGGGTCTATCAGTACCGCGTCGACTCCTATGGATTTTAGTGCCATGCACATTAGTCTCGCGCTTGTTCTTTCACCCATTGAAAGTAGATTGTCTAGATCGCTGGGTGTGTTCGAGCCATTGCTAACTTGTTGGGCCATTTTGATTAGTTTGTCTGTTTGACCCTTGAGTGCGGAAACTACGACAACTACTCGTTTTCCACTGTCTGACTCGTTTTTTATTAGTTCTGCTACTTTTCTGATGCTGGAGGTGCTGTCAAGTACTGAGCCGCCGAACTTGTATATTACCGTTTCAGGTTTGCTCATGGTGATTACTTCCTGAATGTTTCTCGTTTTGTAAAAGGAGTTTGCCTTTAGAGGGGGACAAAATTTTCAGAAAAGCAGTTGTCGGGGGTTTTGGCTTTTGGGTTCTGTTCCTACTTATTGGCCAAGAAAAAATAATCCATCCGCATCTCTTTTTCACCGCTTCTTTACTGCTAAGGATACGTAGTTTAAAAAGTTTTCGTTTCTTATCGTTGAGTTCATATTATTCACAAAGAGATGCAATAGTTAGGAGGGATTTCGGACATGTTTTTGGGACTTGCACTGGATTGTGATTTTTTGTTGCTTTAAGCGGAGTTTTGAGCATCTTTTTTCTTTTTGTTTTTGAGTTGTGATATTGTGATATTTTGGGTGTATTACATACATTTTTTATCTTATTGGGGCAATATTTCCAGTAGAAATTGACCCGTACTACTAAAATAATTGTTTAAGCAAAGGAGAAATCAAAATGTCAAAAAAAGGCAGCGAAGTTGGAAAGAAAAACGGTGAATTTGTCAAAATGCGCGGAATCGGAATTCCAGTGAGACTCTACAAACTTCAAACAGCGGAACTCGATGGAGACGAGGTCGTCAAACTAATGAGAAAACACCTCTGGGGCAACGGAAGCGAGGAAGGATTCATTAAACCCAAGAAGCTCAACGGCGAGGTTCAAGCGGAGTACGTGGTGTCCTACCCGTCCCACTACTATACGCTGGATAGAAAGGGAAGGATAGTACCGGTTTCCGTTATTGCACAGGACAAGGGAGAAATCCACGTCAGGTGCAAGACGGGTGTCTTGGAACTGAGGGGCAGCTATCTCGCCGCGAAGCGCAGCGTAGCGAAAACAGTGGAGATCACAGGGTTCAAGGCGGAGCCAATGGTTCTAAGCGATGAGGCAATGGACAAACTCATGAAAAAGGCTAAGGAGATATCAACGGTCACTATATCGAATCTGGAAAACCCCTACCTCAGCTCTCTGGAAATTAGAGGCGAAGCGATCAAACGGGCCCCCGAGATCCTCATATTCAGGAAGAGACAGCGCGGTAGAATCCACACCCTTAGAGGAACCTACTCCCTGCCATCGGGACAGATGCTGACATGCTTTATCAACTCGAAAGGATCATTTATACTTTACAGGAAAGGGGAAGGAATATACGTGGATGACCTTGAATACATGGTCGGTTATTTGGAGAACCTCGCTCTAGCCGAAGCGTAGAAGCGCCCCACCCACGACCAGCCCCAACCCATAGTACGACCTCTCTCCTATTTTTTACCCATTCTGATTTTTTGGAACATTGAAAACATCCACAAATCAACGCTATAGGCGTAAAAACGGTAGGTTTTTCGGTGTGCAGATCTGTTGAGGGGTTACTCGGATCTGGTGTAGTTGTCTATTTTTTCTAGTATTTCTTGGACTGTTTCGGTGATTTTTCTGTTGTTCTGTATGCGTATGACGTTTGGGTTGAATTTTTCGAAAACTTTTTCGTACCCCTCGATCACCTTTTTGATGTAGTTTATGTCCGTTTCGTTCCACTCTGGGGGATGCTTTTCCTTTCTGGTTGTTAATTGTTTTAGTATCTGCTCGGGGCTTTCTTCTAGGTAGAAGACTGCGGTTTCTTCCCATTTTACTGCTTTGTAGAGGTTTTCGATTGTTTGGTAGTCCTCGGGTGTGCAGAGTGCGTAGGAGTAGCTGAGTAGGCATAGGGGGCTTCGGTCGCAGAAAATTGTTCCTTCGTTTAGGCTTCGTATCTTTTCGTTCCTCTTAATCATTTGTTCGAGGAACCATAGTTCTGCTCTGAAGGCTATTTGTTTGTCTTTGGATCCGAAGGGGTATCGAGGTGAGTTTATGTTGTCTGGGAAGAAGATCCAGTTTCTCCGTTTCTCTTTGATTATTTCGTAGATTGTGGTTTTTCCGGAGCCGTGTACTCCCGCGAGTGTGAACACGTATTTCATTGGGGCTGCCTCACTTTTCCTCCTCTCTAGAGAATAAAAACATCCCGTATATAGCAGTGAGTAAGACGAGAGTATTCCCAGCAACGGTTCAACGGGTAGCGTTGGAATTTCAGGTTTTTGAATTGTAGCGTACTCACTTTTATTTTTAGGGGGGAGTCAGCTAGTTGTTTGAACGCTTTCAGTTAAGTGATGCGGGTATCGAAGGCAAAGTTATAGAACCGTTTTGGTAGAGTTTAAATATCTTCGTCAACGTTCCTTCTTATAATCCGTTTTGTTGGATTCGGATTCACGTCTAGAGCGTGGGTGATTTTATGGTTAGCGAGTTGGGTGTTTCGTACTATGGGTTTCATTACCCGGATCGGGCTGAGGAGGATTTTAGGGAGATAATTGAGTATAATTGTGACGCGGTTTTGCTGGCTGTGTCTGAGTATGATTACCAGGTTTGGTATCCTAACGTGGTTAGAATCGCGGGGATAGCTAAGGACATGGGGTTGACTGTTTATGTGAATCTCTGGGCTTTCGGGAAGGTTTTTGGGGGTGAGCCTCCCTCGGTTTTCCTGCAGGATCACGTGGATAATCGGCAGGTGCTGTCGAAGGAGCCGCCGCTTCCTCTTGTTGGTGCCTGTTTTAATACTGAGGGGTTTAGGAGGTACTTTTTTGACGCTGTTTCGAAGCTTGCTGGGGAGGAGGTTTTTGACGGTTTTTTCTGGGACGAGCCGCACTTCATAATCACGGGTTCTAGGGATATCTATAGCTGTGTTTGTCCGAGGTGTCGGGAGCTTTTTAGGGAGCAGTACGGGTACGATATGCCCGAAAGGGCGAATGAGGATGTTTTCGAGTTCAAGGAGAAATCTATTCTGGACTTTCTTCAGGAATCCAGTAGACTTGTGAAGGATATCGATTCGAAGAAGTCGGTCATCGTTTGTCTTATGCCGTTCTTCACCGCGGAGGAGCAGGGTGCGAGCTGGGAGAAGGTTTGCTCCATTAAGGAGCTTGACGTTTTCGGGACGGATCCTTATTGGAGCCTAGTGCGGAGGGATTTGGATTTTGTGTCCAGTGTTTCTAGGGAGACGGTTGGACTTGCGAGGAGGTACGGGAAGAAGTCTCAGCTCTGGATTCAGGGGTTTCTGATTCCCGCCGGAAAAGAGGAGGAGGTTAGGGAAGCGGGAAGAATAATCGGGAAAAGCGGAGTGGACTCGGTGTTCACATGGGCGTACCGAGCATGTGAGGGAAGTATTGTCGAGTCCGAAAATCCAAAGAAGGTATGGTCCATAATCAAAGAGGTTTACGAAGAACTCAGAGAAGAGTGACACCTTTGGGGAAACCAAACCCCTGAAAGGTCTATCTTTAAACCGCTTAAAGCATGGTTAAACCGTTCTCTTCAGGGAGTTCCACCAAGACTTCTTAAGAGTACACTATTAAAAGAAATTTGGTTTGAATGTTGCTGAATCGTCTTGTTCAGCCTGTTCTGTACAAGTTTTTTTCGATTAGTTTAGATAAATGGAGAACTTCGAGGAGGGCGTCTATCTTGTCCGCCATCCAGACGATGAATGCCTCCTTGCTTCGTGGCACCCCACCTATAGGGAACATGTGGGTTTTTATGGCGTCCACAACTCTTGGGTTTTCTCCCATCTTCTGTGCTATGATTGCACCTTTTTCTGCGTGTCCAAAGATTTGGCTGAGGGGTTTGTGGACCTTTCGGTAATCGTAACCTACATCGTGTAGAACTCCCGCTCTGGCGCAGACCGTGGCGTCTCCACCCAGAATTTTGCAGAGGTGAAAACTCAGCCAGCCGACTCTGACACAGTGGTTCCGCCTTTTGTTTTGCTTTTGTTTGGTTTTGGAGGAGAACCTGTGAGACGGGTATCGTTCCAACTCTTTCAGTTGTTGGGAGTTCAGTAGATCCGCTACAATTTTTTCAAAAATCATTACAGAAGCCCCCAGTGATAGTTGGTAGACATACTTTTTTGAAGTTCTGTTAACTGGTTGTTAAATTTAGGTGCTGGGGGATGAAAAAGTGGAGGGGTTAGTAGAAATAGTCGGGCGGCGGTGGGGGAGGTGGTCCTTC
>JAUQYY010000179.1 GCA_030587505.1 Candidatus Sigynarchaeota archaeon | reverse complement strand
TTAATACGAAACCATGGTGGTGCATAATCTATTATCCTCAAATCTATGGGCAATCCTACTTCTTCCTCAATAGCTCTTGATAGTATATCTTCGAATTCCTCCACTTTATTATAAGGAATTTTATATCCAGTGAATATGGCTATGTCGATGTCTCGGATGCTTCCTGATCTAATGAAGCTACCATAAATCACAGCCAGTAAGATTTCGTCATACTTATCGAGAATCCCCCTAATTCTTTTCATCAATTCTTGCTTTTTTTTGTGGCTGAGTCTATAAAATCTGAATTTTCTTTTCTCTTCAAGAGATCTTAGAGACATAGTTGTTAACCTCCTTAATAAAATTTCTAATGGTATTTATTCCATTTTCTTTGGCCTCCTGATAAATTCTTTCATCGTCTATCTCCCAGTATCTATGGATAATCATGTTTCGTAAAGACGCCAGAGAAGCCATCCCACCTGCAGTTGCTGGAGTTAGTACGCCTCTTTCAGCTAGTTTTTTAAATACTTCCCTATAACTTCTAGCTTCCTCATTAAAACATTGCCGTAGTATAGTTACTCCTATGTCAGCAGCACTTTCAATGAGTAGTATTATAGCATATCTCATTGCAAATTTTGCTTGTCTACTTGTTATAAAATCTTTAATATCCAAGGATACGATGTCCCTTATTTCGCCCAGAGCTTCCTCAATATCACGTATAATGCTTTCAATGTACTCTTTATCTATACTAGCCACTTAGTCTCCCCACATTCTAAATTATTTTCTAAAAAAATAAAAAGTTTTATTCCCGCACGACAAATGAGAGCCTTCAATTGTATCAATATAGCGAGCCAATTACATCTTTTTAGTGAGGTTTCTTGAAAATGTAAATAGATGAAAATCCTGTCCCCTCATCCGACTTACTCTAGGATATACCTCTGGAGAATTGTCCCCAATTTGGTCAGATTATAACGCCTAGAAATACATTTTCAGCGTTTGTGGAAGTTATAGTTAGTATCCAGACCACAATCGGTAGCGTTATTATTTTGACTGATATTGCCACTATTAAAATTATTAAAATTTCTTGCCCGATTTTTTGACCAAATTTCAGACTGCTCAAGAAATCATTGACCTTGATTCTCTTCGCCACAGCAAGGGTAATCCAGACATCCCGTTCACACCGAATCACTTTCCCAGAGCAAGCCTCAAATGGCCTGCATCCCAAAGGTCTCGTGATGGTGAAACATGTTATAGTAAAAGGCGTTCACCTTAAAGAAGCATCTAGAATTCTCAAGACTACTAAACCTGCCATCAAACCATGACACTCGCCTTTTAACGTCCCGTATAGCCCGCTCAACGAGAGCTTTCAAGTAGCCCTTACCACAGATAAAATGGTAGACATAATCACCGCCACTATTATCGTCAAGGAGAAGTTCAGCAATCTTGCTCAGGTTGCGTTTGGTGTTAACAACGATAACTGCCAGGTCATCGGAGAAACGTAGGATCAATTCCGCCAAATCGAGATTTGTCCTGCATTTGAATCTGCCTAGGGGAAGCTTTCTCCCCCTGCCAAGAGAGACCACAGCAAAGTCCCCGAAGTCATCGATAATGATCAACGAGTGCTCTGTTTTCAGGGGGAAATCCTTGGAAGGCATTCTGTTCCAGTGAACGAAGACAACCTTGGGTGCGTATAGGTGGTAGAGAGCCCTCGCATTCGCGGTTAAACCGTCTGAGAAAACCGCTTTTAGGTCGAAGTTGGCTGCGTAGGTGATGATTCCCCTGGCGACATCTCTCCATCCTCTGCCCCTGCTTGCGTCAGCATAGGTTTTTAGTCTAGATTTATAGTCCAGGAACTCCCAGAAATAGTCTTGTCTTCCATTTATGTAGACTTTGGAGTCGTCTATTATCAGAATTCCCGGTTTCCTTCTCTCGTTGTATACTACTCCGTCGGCCCTCCTAGCTAGCTCTTTAACCGATTTGAGCAATTTGTTTGGTGAGATTCTCTTCTCTCTGCACAGTCTCTTCACGGATATTCCCTCTGAGACATACTCGACGGCAGCTTCCCAGTATTGCCCATGGGTATCATACGCTGTTGTCTCCCTGAAGTATCTGCCGCATTTCTTGCAGAAATATTTCTGGACGCCTTTATAGTCCTTACCATCCTTAATCACGTGCTCGTTTGATCCACAGTTTGGGCATGGGGGCCTTTTCTCCTTCTCGGCCAGTCTTATGTATGTCTTTACCGTGAATTCTCTTCCGCAGCTCTCGCATTTGTAACGTCTCAGCGGTCCTTTCCACCCCTTATAGCCAGCGGGGTTTCCGCAGTAAGGGCATGGTAGTGGACCAGTATACTTTAATGCTTTCCGGATCCAGTGTTCATCTAGCGTCTTGATTGCTTCTCTGAGCTCTCTGGGCAGCTCATCTGGGTTGGCTTTGATCAGTTTGACGTATTTTACGTCTGGCCCCTTGATGTACTTGCTCATCCTATTGATGATTGGGAGTCCTGTTTTGAGGCCGCATTTCTTGCATTCATAGACCCCATTTCCCTTCTTGGTCATGTTTTTGCTGCCGCATCTTGGGCATCTTGGACTTCTCTCTTGTCTTATGTTCTCGTAGCTTCCAAGTGTCTTGGAGTATCCGCATCTGCTGCACTTGAATTGTATGGTGAAGTCTGTGAGTCTGTTTCTCCTTCCAAAGTTGTTGATTTTCATTGGTTTTTGGCATTTCGGGCATGTAGGTCTCTTTATTACTTCCCCTTCTGTGAGTAGTCTACCGCAGGTAGTGCAGATAGTTTTTAATATGAATTTTCGTCATACATGTTGATGCATTTTGGTGTTTCAATTGTCAAAGACACAACTAAGCATAACCCGTCCAGTCACGCTGGAAGAACTAAAAGAGGCTCTGACCAAGGAGAAAAACCCTAAGGTACGTGAAAGAATACACGTAATAATGCACATTAAACAAGGCCTCTCCGGCAGAAAAACAGCCAAACTCATGGGTCTATCACGAGACACAGTGAGCAGATGGGTAAAAAGATTCAATGCGGAAGGGCTAGCAGGTCTCTACGACCGACCGAGAAAGGGTGGGGAACCAAAAGTTGACCCACAAAAAATTGTCGAAATCCTGGAGAAAAGCCCAAAAGAATTCGGATACGAGATAGAGGCATGGACAGCAACAATCCTAAGAGTCCACATCCTCAAAACATTCGGCGTGGAATATCACCCCAACTATATCTACCAACTAGTAAAGAGACTCGGATTCTCACTAATCAAGCCCAGACCGGAAAGCACAAAAAAGGCGTCGGAAGAAGAAAGGGAGGCCTTTAAAAAAAAGGTAACAAGCCTGGTGGAGTCAGGAGAGAGAGTAGCGTTCAGCGATGAGACGAAGAGAACCTTGTCGACGACTATCAGAAAGGTTATAGCGAGGAGGGGTTCGAAGCCAAGGATAAGGGTTAATATCAACTGGAGAGTTGGAGTCTTTGTTTTTGTAGCCCTATTATTGTCGACACGTAAGGTATTTGTTTTTCTTAGTGAGAAAATAGATAGTTCGGCAATCTGCCGTTTTCTTAGGGCATTTAAGAGGTGGGTTGGTAGGGGACGTGTCTACCTGTGTTGGGATAATCATGGGGGTCATTTGTCGAAGAGGACTCGCTACAGGGCGGGAAAGCTGGGTATTCACCTTGTCCCCATGCCTAAGTGGTCTCCTGATCTCAATCCGGTTGAGGAGATTTTTAGGCAGCTTAAAATGTTTCTCTCGAACAAGCTTTTCTTTTCTGTGGATGAGCTTAAGGCTGAAATCATGCGATTTTTTGAACGTATTGGGTTCGAGGTGAGTTTTGATCCGGCCGAATATTTATCTTAAATACTATATGTCCTTCTCCGTGTTTCTCGGCTTTCTCTTCTTGCGTTTCTTCTTCTCTCTTGGAACTATGAGAAGCGTGTACCGCTTCTCCCCAAACTCTATCTCCGCGGCACCCACCTCGTAGTGACAGTCCAGTTTCCTGTGATGGGCGAGAATCAGTTTTGACACTTTGCTGTTTCTCAAAGCTCTTATGAGGAATTCTATGCCCACTTCGT
>JAUQYY010000171.1 GCA_030587505.1 Candidatus Sigynarchaeota archaeon | reverse complement strand
TGCCGTCGCCAGTCCGAAATCATTATGGCAGTGTATGGAGAGGGGTACTTCTCTGCCGAATTTAGATTTCAATTCGTCTCTGACCCTGGCCACGAGATACTTCATAGATGTGGGGCGCATAACACCAAGGGTGTCGGCTAACGCTATTTTTTCGGCCCCCGCACCTACAGCAGCCCCGCATATTCTCATCAGCTCGTCGAAGTAGGATCGCGTCGCGTCCTCCGCTACGAAGTCGACAATCACACCGTGGTCCCGGGCGTAGGTTACGGCGTCCACGAGCATTTCGATGGCTTCGTCCACGGTTTTTCTCAGCGAGTATTTTAACAGAATCCTACTTGTGGACATGAAGATAGGGATCTCCTCGACATCACAGTCCAGGCAGGCGTCTATATCGGTTCTCTTCGGCCTCGCGGTGGCGGCGATCTTTGCGTTCACGAGGTTCTCTCGGGAAAGAGCTCTGACAACCCTCTTCTCGGACTCGGACACCGCAGGGTAGCTCGGAACTATGACCTTCACGCCTATCTCGTCCAGAAGCTTAGAGAGTTCAACCTTTTCATCTACTGTCAGGAAAGTGCCTGGAGTTTGCTCGCCATCCCGTAGAGTCTCATCCCAGATCCACACTTTCTTCGGTAGGTTTCTGGGCAGCGTTTCCGCAACCGTATTATAATCCATTATATCGTCTTCTACCGGTTCCAGAACCATCCAAAACCACCAGAAATTTAGTGAATAAAAAAACAAGGGAGTGAGAATATAAAAACTTTATATTAAACATTTCCGGCATCAACCAGCATCCACAGCGAAATAATAGTGAATATGCGAGTTTAGATGCCAGTCGGGACTAAGAGGAGAAGCAAGCGAATACACACAGAAACCAAAGGAAACCTTGCAAAAAACGGAGACGGAAAGTGGGGAATCACTCTCCACAAACATAGCTCACTCTATAGAACCCGGCGCCAACGCCCTTAGCAAAGGGGTTAATCCCCTTGCCTTCTCGTAGTTTTTTCGTTACACAGTTTTTTCTTTAGCTCTTTCCAGAGTTTTGGTAAGTTCTCCGCCGCCTTTCCCCGAATGGAAACTGTCACCATCACTTCCAAGGAAGCCCACCTATTTATGGGTAGGAGGAATTGGAAAACCTTCAAATATTGATTTGTTCTTTCAATAAGGGTATGAAGCTGACTCTCTTCGTGAAGCTTTTGCCAGTTATCAAAGAAATCTTCCATCTCAGCGAGTGTGAGGTGGGCTGCGTTGGGCTCACAGCGGCTAACTAGCCTCCTCCTCCACTCGTAGAACTCCCAGGTGTCCCTGGTGTTCCAGGGCGGACCAGCCCTTCTCGCGAGTTCCCTTGCCTTCGGATTTTCCCACATAGATCCTTTTCCTCTGAAGATGGGCACCCCGCTCTCGGCGGATACACCGGCACCTGTCAGGACTACGACCCGAGACTTCCTACTCAATCGCAACTCTCTGAGAATCTCCATTAGCTACCCTCCTTTCCCGAAATGGAAAGAGGGAGGATTACTCTCCTATTTCTGGTTATCAGCCAGTTTTTAATAATATTTCCGCTGGGACTTTCGCCGGAGTGGATTTGGGATACTGGGAGCTTGGTGGGTATCAAGATTTATAAGTGTTGAGAAGCTTCCTTCATAAGGGTTGATGAAAGATTCGCGGTACGGATTCTGTAATGGTTGGGAAAGGAGTTTGATTATAAATGAAGGCGGCGTTGTTTCAAGGACCCGACGCTAAGCCCTTGTTCACTGTTGAGGATGTGGAAAAACCCGAACCTAAGGATAACGAGGTGGTTGTTGAGGTTGAGGCCTCAGCGCTGTGCGGAACCGACCTTCACATTCTGGATGGAACCCTACTCGGCAGGGCCTACAAGCAGCCTCCTTTGATTATCGGGCATGAATGGGCGGGAACAGTTGTTGAGGTCGGTGAATCCGCGAGAAAATTCAAGGTGGGTGACCGTGTTTTCAGCGCTCCGAGTTTCTCCTGTGGGGTTTGCACCTTCTGCCTACGGGGGAGACCGAACCTGTGCGACAACAGGGGAGTCTTCGGTTTACACGCCCCGGGCAGTAACGCGGAATACGTCGCGGCGCCCCAGGAATCGCTCTACCACCTTCCAGACGGGATAAGCTTCAGAATCGGCGCCCTGATGGGTGACACTCTCGGAACCGCCTACCACGCCATCAGACGTGTACAGGTGCAGCCGGGGGACGTAGTGGCGGTGTGGGGCCTGGGTCCCGTCGGTATGACCATTACTCAGATGGCTAAGATTGCGGGGGCTGCGAAGGTGATTGCGGTTGATATAATTCCCTCGAGGCTGGAACAGGTCACCGAGATGGGAGTAGCCGACTACGCGATTAACGGCAGAGAGAAGGACGCGGTTGAGGAAGTAAAAAGGTTAACAGGCGGGGTCGGCGCAGACATCACGATAGAGGTGACCGGAGTAGACCTAGCACTGGGACAAGCCTTCGACGCACTGCGCAAAGGTGGAAAGCTGTTGCTGGTGGGGACACACTCCAAGAACTTTGACCTCTGGGCACTCGCCGTAATGTACAGGGAGATTTCAATCATCGGAACATTCGCCCACGTTCCAACAGAGGCGGAACGCTTCGTAAACCTTGTTGAATCGGGACGAATCAAACTTGAGCCACTAATCAGCCACGAATTCAGCTTGGACGATGTAAACACGGCGTTTGAACTATTCATGGCGAGAAAAACAAACAAGGTGATCCTGTACCCCAAAAAGTAATCCTTCCTACTTTTAACAGTGAAAACCTTGATTGTTCGCGTCTCGAGAGATCTACCGTTTGAGTATCTCGGGTGGCAACCGTTTCTGATCTGACTATAGTACCTGTGTAGTTTCGAGCTGACATCCTCTCACGCTGAAGCGTGTGGGGTTCCTGCTTCGTCCTTGAAGATGAAACGGAGGCTGTGCCACCAGCCCGTTAATGACTCCCGCAGGATTCCGGTCCTGAGCGAGCCCTATATGCGTGGATTTCTTTCCATTCATTGGTTGATGTCGGGTGCTCAGAGGTCGCGTATAAGAGCATCCAACAGGCGTGCGACCAGTTGGAAATCAATCCCACAGTATTTAATTTTTACGCAATTCACCTCAACCCTGAAGGGTGTGAGCTTTCTTGCTCAAATTCTGTAATACTTTTTGCGCCGTCGCTCGGACCGGAGTGTTTAGCAACATTTCCATTTTAGGCTTTTTACGCTCACCGCCTCGTACAGGGTTTTTATCACTCTTC
>JAUQYY010000165.1 GCA_030587505.1 Candidatus Sigynarchaeota archaeon | reverse complement strand
CTCGCAGCTTGCTCCAATCGGGGAGAAAATAAAGCTTTTTGAAAGGAGGTACGGGTGTTCGTTTGAGGATTTCGAGAAGAGAATCGGAGAGGGTGAGGAGAAATTCGAGGCGTGGGACGACTATATTGAGTGGAAGGCATATGTTGAGAGCTTCAGGGATTTAACGGCGAAGCTAGAGAAGATTAAGAACGCTAAAAAAATTAGAGTTGTTTAGCTTGTGCAAGCTTGAAAAATCCGAGTGGAATTCGGGGAATTCTGGTGGTGGGTCAGAGCTTAAGTCACCGCAGATTAGTGCTCTTGGGTGAAACTTTCACCGCAAGCCATTTTTGATGCCTCTTATTCTAATGCTTCTTGAAAAGAGCGTTCAATAGCTTATAAAAGAGAGAAGTGCTATGGGGGGGAAGGTTAGCATTCCGAAGTTGTGAATTTTAAGCCTTTAACATCAATAGTTTTAAGTCTGTGGAGGGCTATATTATGGTCTGTCAAATCCCCTTTTGGGTCTGGTGAGATTTATGGGTTCAGATGTTAGTTACGGACCGTACAAGAAGCTGATTGTGGAGAAGGATCCGAAAGATGGCAGACTATTATGGATAAAATTCAACTACCCGGAAAGACTGAACGTTCTGCACCTTGAGATGATGAACGAGCTCTGGGACGCCCTGGTCAAGGCGGACAGGGACCCAGAGGTGCAGGCGATTCTACTGATGGGTATGGGAAAGGCTTTCTGCGCCGGGGCCGACGTTACGGAGATAAGCAGCTACGACTTGGATAAGGGCTTAAGGTGGCTTGGCGCGTACTGGAGAAACCTCGACCTTCTCAGAGAGACCGGGAAGCCGACAATCGCCGTCGTGAAGGGTGCGTGTGTTGCCGGTGGAAACGAGCTGGCCATGATGTGCGACCTAGTCGTCGCCGGGAAATCAGCGAGATTCGGTCAACCCGAACTGGGTGTGGGGTCAACAGCCTCTGGCGGAGGAACACAGCTGCTACCCTTCCTCATCGGTGACAGGAGAGCCAGGGAAATGGTCTACACTCAGAAACTGTTGAACGCCGAGGAGGCGTACACCTACGGGCTGATCAACAGGGTTGTGGACGACGATGAGGTTGAGGAGGAGGCAAGAAAACTGGCGCTGGAAATCATTGACAAGTCAAGCCCCCAGGCGTTCAGAGTGGTGAAATCCGTTTTCAGGTTCTGGACCGATCTCAGCATGCTAACCTTCAGACTGGCCAGGGACATCACCGCGATGGTATGGACCACCCCAGAGTTCAGGGAGCGGGTCAAAGAATTCCTGGAAAAGAAGCCCTTCAAGCCGAGGGATTTCACCGGAATAATGCCCTGAGAAAGGGTTTAAAAACCACTTTTTTCTTTTTGTATATGTGGTTCACATGTCTGTGACTATTAGAGCCCGGATTGACGAGGAGCTTGCCCGCGACATAGAGGAGTACATGAGAGACCTTGGGGTTGACATGCCAAAAGCTATAAGGATGATTCTAACTCTCGGCATTAGGGAGTGGAAAACTCGGAAAGCCTTTAAACTCTACAGCGAGGGAAAAATAACCCTGTGGAAAGCCGCGGAGATGTGCGAACTCGGCTTGAGAGAGACGATGAGAAAGGCAGCAGAGCGTGGCATACCTTACCAGTATAGTCTAAGCGACCTGCTGGAAGACATCGAAGCCGCCGATAGCCACCGATGACCCCCACTTCCACTAACCCGGAGAAGCACACACATACGTTGGAATAGAGAAGAAGAAACGGAAAAATCCATAACAAGGCACGGCGGCGCTTTGTTTCCTGTTTCTACCATTGTTGGTTTTGGGCTAGAGTGTTTTGCACTTTCTGATGGGTTGTTCTTTTCCGCCGACCTCTTTTAGCTTGATGGTTGTGTATATGTCTCCGATTTCGATTATGTAGTAGCACTGGGGTATGTTCGCCCTGACCTTCCTGCTCGAGGGGGTTCCCGTGGTCACTATGTACACGTCTTCAACTCTCCACACGTATGGGGTGTGCTTGTGGCCGCACAGGACGAGGTTCACGTCGTTCCTCACGAGCATCTGCAGAAAGTCGCCGGCGTCGGTTAGGACGCTTCTCTCCCGACCCGTCCCCGGCACCGAGACGAGGTGGTGGTGAACAGCGACAATCTTGTACATCCCCTCCGGAGCGTTTTGCAGTGTCTTCTCAACCCAGTCCTGTCTGCCCCTCCCAACCTGTCCCTCATCCAGGTCTGGTATGCTGCTGTCAACACCAACGATGAAAACGTCGCCTATCTCCTGCGTCCAGTTTCCAACTCCAAAATACTTTTCAAAGTAGATGTAACCCGTGTATCTCGAATCGTGGTTCCCGGGTATGACAAGGGTTTTCGACTTGAACCTATCGACATACTTTTTCGCCAGGCTGTAGTCCTCTTTTAACCCCCACATCGTTAGGTCCCCGGTGAGGATGACAGCATCCGGAGCCAGCTCGTTAACCTCGTCAATGCAGGTCTCCAGCTTTTTCGGCAAAAAGTCACCCCTCTCGCCTCTCCCCACGTGAATATCCGAAACGTGTACAAACAAGTGGTCCAAAAGTTCACCTCCACTCTCTCTCAACCACAGTGGTTCAAACGACGAACTATGTAGTTCCCATTTTATGCAAGGGATGTTTCATTCTACCTAGAATGAAAGGCAGTTATAAAAATATGGATTTCCCTCGCAATGCTGGTAACATCCGCTTCGAATATGAAAGTGAGATACGCTTCTTAAGGCTACGCAATTATCGCTCCGTTCATCGATTAAACAGGCTTCACTCCTAGAAATTGCCGAAGGAGTTGGCTATCCTCCTCAAGTTTTATCGTGTCTCATCGCGTGGTTTCTCACGGCTACGCGTGTTGCCTCGGATTCAAGAAAGTAATATAAGGTCTGGGTGTCTGAATTTACTTGCTTAAAGATTCGTAATTTAGGGTTCTGGAGTGTTTGGTTCGACGGCAGTTCGAGTCGAATGTTGGAGGAGGAAGGGAATGTCTAATCTCAAACTTTTGAAGGATGATAGGGAGGGTCTGCTGAGTAGGGCTCGGAGGCACATATTCTCTCTGGGTGTTGGTGACATAGGATCGGCTATGTGCAGGATCAACATGCAGTACGGCCTGGCGAAGATCCACTGGATGCAGGAAGAGCTGGGACTGGAACCTAAAGCCACGTTTGTATCCGCCCCGGATGAAACCATAACCAGGAACGTCTACAGGTGGGGCAACGGTATGGGTTACGGTGGGAAGATAAGCTGGGGGGAAGGAAAGGAGAAGGTGCTTGTCCTCGATGTCATGCCGAACACCTGCGGAATGCTCGTCGGCGGGTTGGACGAGCTGCCCAGCTACGAGAAACTCGTTCAAAGGGTGCACGAGGTTTTGAAGGAGGACATCCTCCTCGACGGCATCAAGATACGGTGGGATTTCGGCAAGGGTAACCATTTCATCGACCTCTTCAAGGTAACCAAACTGAATGGCGCAGAAATTCCCCCCTACGCCTTCATCATCCACTCCGGAAACCAAGAACTAAAGGGTGACAATCCGAAGGGACCCGGACTGTACCTCCACATGAGTAAAGCGCTACAGGACACCGCAGAATCCATAAGCACCCCTTTCGGGGAAATCCACGTGCTCCTGGACGGTGATGTCGAATCGTACTGGAGGTTTTACGTCTACGCGGAAAAGTTCTCCAAGAGAAGGCGACTAACCGCCGCGAAGGAACTTTTCGACGACTTCACCGTGATAGCGAACGTCACTCACCAGGGGTTGCTGAACAGAAACGAGGTGATACTTGGAGTTCAGAACTCGCTGGAAAAATCTCTCCTACCCATAGCCACGAGAGCCGGGCTGCCCTCTTTTCTCGTGAAGGGCAGGAGAAACCTTTCGGAGGAGAACATTGAGAACCTCGGGTTCACACGCCGCTCCCAAAAGCTGGGGGTGTACCACAGACTGAAAAACGCTAACATCGTACCACACGGCACCGGGTACACGTTCCCAGAAATTCTGTCCGTGCTTGAGGTCAAGGAAATAGAGGGAAAAAGATACTTCGTCGTCGACATGCAGAACTCCGTTGGACAGGAGATAATGGACAACCCGCGAAGCCTACCCTACACCTTCAGGGGGCAGGCGGTCATCCTACGCTCACTCGAACTCGGACTCTGCGAAATCGTGGCAAGACTCGTACCAGAGTACGTGGTAAAAATATGAGTAATCCATGGTGGTGTTCTAAGCTTAGCTCCTGCTGAGAACCACTATCTCGGCGAATTTTAGAAGCTCGTGTAGATTGCCCCAGATCACCACTGTGCCCTGTTTGAGGTACTGGCGTATCTTCGTGGGGTCGTTGAAAAGACCGTCGATTATTGTTTCTTCGTCTGAGAGGAGCATCAGGTCGAAGGATGCGGGTTCACCTTCATTCATCCTTGCCTTTTCGCTGAACGTGACGTAGAATGTTCCCTCGGGTGTTTTGAAGCCTATGGTCTTTCCGTTGTACCCGTTCACCCAGTCTCTGATGACCGCGAGCATTTCGGGTGACGCGTTGATCCTCTCAACCAGTTCCGCTACCATGCTTTTGAGTTCAGACATTGTCGAGCCTCCCCTTAACGGTCAGCTATCCACTTCTCCAGGGCTTCTATCACCGCCCTGTTGAGTGTCACCGCGGAGAACGTGCCGAATCTCTCCTCCACTTTTTCCTTCAGCCTCTCGAAAAGCTCGTAGCTCAGGGTCGCCATCACCTTCGGCATCGCCGCCTGCACGAAGAACTTTGCTAGGTGGGGGCTTCTGTGCCAGTAGGAGGTCATGTCATCCAGGCTTCTTTTCGGTTTTCCTCGCCACTCCGCCATTCTAAGTCATCTCCTCGAACGGGACCTTCATTATCCCCGCCTTGGTTATGGTAGACGGGTAGGTTGGCCACTCTATTACCACTCTCTTTCCCTTCTCCTCACCCTTCTCCAGCCACTTCCCCGTGTACACCGTTCCATCCTGCTTGATGAACTGTGTGAGGACAAAGCCTATGAGCTTGGAAAGGTTCCACCCGCCTCTCTCGGCCAGAGCCTCCCAGGCCTCCTTCACCTCTTTCGAAAGCCTCACGGTGATAACCTCATTCTCACCCACTTGCGACTCCTCCTACCGGGTGGCTGAAATAGCGGAAACCTCCTTCTCCGCCTTCTTCTCACGGTAGTCTAGCCTTCGGTAAGGGTTGCCCCAGACCTCCTCGTAGACTATGCTCTCCAGGGGGTATCTCGACGGGGCGGCGGCTCGGAGCATGGCTGGCACCCCTAGGCAGAGGGCCGTGATAGGCTTAACAGACCTAGGGATTCCGAGGTAGTCGAAGAGTTCCTCGCTTCTCCTCGTGTCTGCCGCGGCGACGGCGTTGAACCCGCAGCCCACGCCCAGCGCGGTTGCCGCGAGCCACATGTTCTGAATTCCCGCGCCGATTCCCACATAGGGGTGGTACGCCGCCTCACCCATTCCGGCGGGGTAGTCGACATCCGCGGGGGTTATGCAGGGAATTATCACAACGTCAGCGTCCTCCGGATACCTCAGAACCTTTGTGAAGCCGTCGAAGGCGTAGAGCCTAAGATCCTCAGGCATGAACCACTGCCTGTCCTGGGTAACCTCCCAGGGGTCTCTACCAACAACCATGGTGGCTGTCTCCTCGGAGATGTCCGCTATCCACCTCTTGACCTCTTGGTCGCGGATAACTATGTACTTCCAGTACTGCATGTTTTCTCCGGACGGCGCCCACCTGGCAACGTCAAGTATTCTTTCAAGCTTCCAGTCTGGGATTTTCTCACCCTTCTTAAAATACCTCATACTTCTTCTGGTGTAAATCGCTTCAAACAAGTCCACAACAATCACCATCCCTTAACTCAATCGGTGCTAACAATTCTTACCTTACCTCGTCTTCTCTCCGCTTTGAACCCGAAACGGCGTCAGCCTTTCTTGGTTAAGTGTCTTGAAGCCTTTTATGGTTTTATATTTTCTTGGTTCCCCTTTTTCCTTTCGCCGTGTTCTGGGGTTATATCATGGTGTATCCGCCGCTGACGCTGAGTGTTTGGCCTGTTATCCAGCTTGCGGCGTCGGACACGAGGAACGCGACGGCGTTTGCGATGTCTTGGGGTTCTCCCAGTCTGCGGATGGCGTAGGCTTTCAGCATTCTCTTGACGATTTCTTCGTTTGAGGTTAGGGGTTCAACTAGGGGTGTTTTGGTGGTTCCGGGGCAGACGACGTTTACGTTTATCATGTAGCGTCCAAGCTCCTTTGCTAGCGCCTTTGAGAAACCTATGACGGCGGCCTTGGCGGCCGAGTAGACCGAGAAGTACGGTTCACCCACCCTTCCCGCATCGGAGGCGATGCTAACTATTTTTCCGTATCTTCTCTCAATCATTCCCTTAATCACAGCCTTGCAGCA
Organism: Candidatus Sigynarchaeota archaeon; assembly: GCA_030587505.1. Classification (GTDB taxonomy): domain Archaea; phylum Asgardarchaeota; class Lokiarchaeia; order Sigyniarchaeales; family Sigyniarchaeaceae; genus Sigyniarchaeum; species Sigyniarchaeum tengchongense. The sequence goes on along the minus strand of JAUQYY010000165.1, from coordinate 845 downwards.
GTTCATCACCCCGTAAATGTTCACCTTTATGTCGGGGTCCCAGCTCTTCCTATCCATCTCGGCGAATAGGCCGTAGGCTCCCACCCCAGCGTTATTAACCAGGATGTCAACCCTACCGAACTCCTTCTCGGCGTTCTCAACCATGCCGCTCACTTCATCGTAATTTGTTACATCCGCCTTGGCTCCGAGGGCCTTAACCCCAAGGGACTCGATCTCCTTGGTAACGCTGCTTATTTCCTCTTCGTCTAGATCGTTCACCACAACGTTTGCTCCCTCTTTCGCGAGGGTAAGGGCAATCGCTCTACCGATTCCCCTTCCGGCTCCTGTCACCAATGCAACCTTACCATTCAGACCCAAATCCATACCATCACCACTCCTAATACACAAACTCAAATACGTTTAAACACGTAAAGCGGTTTCCAACATTTGAGCGTTTCAGTCAATTAAGTCTTACGAATAACGGTTCGAAGGAACTTTTCCCTTTTCTCCGAAGCGGAAACTTGTAAATATAATTATGTTTGTCCGAAATCTACTTTACAATTCTTTAATTATAATCAGCAAAGAACTTTAATGATGGAGGGAGAAAACGTGAGAAGTTGGACTCCCCAAGTAGAGAGCATGCCACGGGAGAAGCTAGAAGAAATGCAAACTCAACTCCTCCGAAGCCAGCTAAACTACGTCTACGACAGGGCACCCTTCTACCACAAGCATTTCGAAAAGTCGGGCGTCAAGCCCAGCGACGTGAAAAGCCTCGATGACCTGAGAAAAATCCCCCTCACGAAGGCTAGTGATTTGCAGTCGGAGATGGGGGAGACGGGAGACCCCTACTCTGGCAGGAGGTGTGT
>JAUQYY010000147.1 GCA_030587505.1 Candidatus Sigynarchaeota archaeon | reverse complement strand
CGTACGGGTCTGCGATCTGTCGTAGAGTCTGAACTGCTCCCGGTACTCGGGGTTCTGATCTAGGAAGCTAAAGCAGGTTTCTAACGGTCTCATTATCCGGTTGCAGTCAAAAAAGTCATCTATCGGTTTAAGGCATCCTTCACGTAGTTCCAGCTGGGAATGACTGTTACACCCGCGAATAAAAAGCACAGGATTGCGATTGGTATCAGCGGGTCGTCAGGGAAGATATAGGCGAAGTCGACCACAAAAGATAACGAGAAACCGATGTAAATGGATATCAGTACCGCTGTGAATAGGGCTAGCATTCCCTTATCCTTTCTTGTACCGTGAAGCAAGCGGTTTATCCCCCGCTTCACGTCAGCGAAATTATTGTACCCGGGGGTATACCTCACAAAACTTATAAAAGCCATATACCAGCCAACCATTGTAGCCCCCGCTAGGGAGATCAGGAAGACTGCTGTTAGGAGAAGTGTCGACGCGGTGACCGTGGGCACCACAGTACTCGGTGTCAAAAGGGTTATGGCAAGAGGGGAAATAGTTATCACCTGTAAAGGGATTGCGCCCCCCATTACGATGGGAATAAAGATTTTCGAGTTGCCCTGAATAATAACTTCTAACAGGGATACGTTAATCGGAACTAGGAACACGACTGCCAGCATCCTCAACCTTCTGTACACGCTTTCGATTTTCAACTCATCCCACAAATCCACACCACCAGGTCTTAGACTTTCTCCCAACCGAAAAAAGGGAGGGTGGGTTTTAAAGGTTTGGATTACTGTTCAGCGTTTCATAGGATTGTTTCTTATCCTGGGGGTTCCCACGCCCCCACCCACACCCAGTTGTTGGTGCCGTAGTGGCTTGCAAATAACACGCAGCAATCATGAAAAACACTCACGTCGTAAGCACTCGTTACGTACATAACTAGACCAGGGTCTGGACATATCTGAACCACAACTCCTTCAACGTTCACCCAATGCAAGGTCGTGAAAGACAAGGGATCCCAGGCCTGCGGAGAGTTCACCAAGTGAAACCTCTGCATAATCTCAAACCCGAAGCTCGGATCCTGTTCATAATTATACATGAACATCGATGAAAACGCGTCCCACCGATCCTCATACCACCGATCCGATATATAATCTCCTGCCCTTGCTATGCTCGCTAGAACAACTGCTAGGGCTAAAGCGTAAGGGTTACCCCACTGAGTATAAATTATATTCACTGCAAGAGACGCGAAACCCTGAAATATTGCTTCGAGTGAACCATGTTGCTGGTAGAGAACACCGGCTACCCAGCAGTAGTACTCCTGCGCTTCAAGGCTTGGTTCTCCAGGGAAGCGAGTATACGCCAGGTAATCCATGCCATACACTACGGGCCCGTAGATCCATATAGGCCACCAGCTACCAGGAGGCCACCATAAATACCATGTGTAGTAGACTAATGTATTAGCTACAAGCATCCCGTATGGATCTGCGATCTCTACTCCATCGGGACTGTAGATTGACACCTTGACAAAGGTTAGGACGGTTCCGTTTATTTCCAGCTCGTACACCCTGTTTATCGCGGTGCAGTTCTCACCGTTGATTGTGACGGTTGTGTTCCACTCCCTGACAAGTTGCCCCTCCTCTATTATGAGGTTTATGTTTTTGAACGCTTCGTGCACCTGTCGGGTTATGTTTTCTATTTTCAGCTCTATTTCACGGCTTAGGAGCCTGTCGTAGAGTCTGAACTGGTCACGGTACGCCGGGTTCTCGCTAAGGAAGGTGAAGAGCATGTTTCTGGCTGTCTCGTTATCCGGTTTGCTGCCTATCAGCGCCCCGTAATCCCTCATCAAAATTCCGGAGCGCTGCACTTGCCACTTTTTGAATCCCCGGTTTATGCTCTCCTGAAGCACTTTCTTGAGCGGCGTGATTTCCCGTAGGGTTAGCGAGCCGCTCTCTATCCTCGCCACCGTCTTCGCGTCCAGAGGGTTAGCCACAGCCGAACCCTGACCCCGCACGAGCAGGGATACGCCAAGGGCGAGGTAGTTTTGTTCGGGCAGCCTGTACGCTTGCACAGTCGTTATTCCCGTTCCGATTCCCAGCGTGAGGGCGGCGAGGAACACCACCAAAAAGACTTTGAGCCTTTTCATCCTTGTCCTCCTATTCTTTTTTGGGTGGCTCCGCCCCGCACCTCCAAGGTGACGCCGCCCCTCGGGGGCACGGCTCCCCGAAGTCACCCTCCGCCCTGAACTCCGGAAAAACTTGTATATATATCGGTTGCTTGTGGGGTGTTCTACGCCGGTTTTTGAATTTCGGCTTCGTTTTTCGACGGTTGTGGTTGAAACGCGGTGTGGGAGGACAGAGACCTAGTCTTCGGGGGCGGGGTGAAAACAGGCATCTCGGTGAGGTTGCCAGAGCCAGCTTGGTCAGCCCTGCACGTACCCTCAGCTCAGCTGCGTGAGTTCCGTCTTATCTGAACACGTTTTGTGTTTTCTATGCCTGGTTGAATCAAGATTTCTCATTCGCAATCGGGAGATTCCGCCTAGGAATGTTACCTTTTCTTGACTGCAGAGCTGATTTAGGTTTGACTACGACCTTTGTATGGTGATTGGTTTGAACTCTGTTAGTCCGGAGCTGTCTCGGGATCTGGTTCTTCAGAAACTGGGGAACGATGGTTTAAGGAGAGTCTACCAAAAAACCATAGGAAGACTTTTTCTTGAGAAGGTTTCCGCCGTTTTGCGTTGCTATGGTTTCCCATTCAACAGGCGGGCGGGTTTACTTTCTGTAACCTCAAAATACCAGGAAATCAAGTTTTTTGGAAGCACAGCAGGTGTACCAGTTCTTTCGCGTATTTGACCATGTCTTCTATGCTTATGCTTTCGTCTGCTCCGTGGAAGTTGGATAGTAGGTCGCCGACTCCCATGATTGCGACATCGTGTCCCTTTTCCGCCACGAACCCCATGTCGGTTGCTCCAGAGGCGCCTAGGTAGCCGGGGTCTTGTCCTGTTACGTGCTTCACGGCGGCTGCGAGTTTCTTAACTATTGGTGTTTCGGGTGTTGTTTTGAAGGGTTTGTACATTTTTATCACGTTTGTCTCCACGGAGAGGGCTTTGCTCTTCGCCTTTCCGGCCTCAACAGCCTCCATGAACTCTGCTACCACCTCTTCCTCGTCCTCCTCGGGAATGTATCTTCGGTCTACGGAGATTTTGCACTCGCTCGGGATAATGTTTTCCTTGACTCCTCCCCTTATCACGTTCAATGAGAAGAGGGGCATCATCCTGTCACCGAAGGGTGTCGGTATGCTCGGCACCGTTGATCTTCGCTCCATGACACGTTCCTTGAGTTTTAGGAGTTCCTCTAGGATTGGCACGGTGTTCTCGATGGCGTTTACGGCGTTGAAGAACATCATGGTGTGGGCGGACCTGCCCTTAACCGTGACGTCGAACTGGATCGCTCCGGCGGTTCCTATCCCTATGATTGAGTGGACGGCTTCGCCGCATATGACGTCGCCCTTGACGTATCCTTTTTCTGCTAGGTAGTGGACTCCGGGGTGGACGCCTATCTCCTCGTCTGTGCACATTACGCAGGTTATGTTGTAGTTGGGTTCCAGGCCGAGCTCGTTGATTACCCTGAGGACTAAGAGAACGGTGGCTATGAATCCCTTCATGTCGCTTGTTCCCCGCCCGTAGATTCTGCCCTCCTTTACGACTCCCTCGAACGGGGGGACGCTCCACTCCTCCTCCACGGGGACAACGTCTGTGTGCGCGTAAAAGGTTATATCGGGTTTGCCACCCCCACTGTCCATGTTGGCCACGAGGTTCACTCTTGGGCCCTCGAGGGGGAACGGTATCTCCCTGATGAGTTCTTCCGGAACGGTTACTCTCTCGGTTCGGAAGCCTAGTTCCTTGAAGACGGGTTCAAGGAAGCCTACGATCTCCTCGTAGTTGTTTCCGGGAGGAACAACGGTCTTGATTCCAACCAGTTCTCTCAGGAGACGGACGCCCTCGTCCTTAAGCTCCTCAACAAGTTTGAAGGCCTCACTCTCACTCAACGCGAACACCCTCACACATATGTGAAACCGGCAAACATTCAGACGAAGATGAGTTATTAACTGTT
>JAUQYY010000066.1 GCA_030587505.1 Candidatus Sigynarchaeota archaeon | reverse complement strand
GCTTTTTAGTTCAGCTGTAAGTTTCATCTTTAGTTTGTACGTGTCCCTTGTGTTTGCGATTATGGTTTTAATCGGAAATCTAGTTTCCATCACTTATTCGTACTGGCCTCGGATGAAAACGCGCGCTCCTCTTGACGTTGTCTGGAACGCCTTTGGTCTTTTTACTCTGCCGTTTGTCGCTGGGTGGATTGTCTACCACGGTTCTTCTGAAGTTAGCCTCTACTCGTTCTGCGCTTTCGGGTTTTGGTACTATTTGATGTTTGGAGAATGGTTCAGTAGGCTACTCCTGCTTAGGCTGCTAGTTAGATTGTCTTGGTTTCCACTCAGCGAATTACTGGGAGGATCGTTGATAGGCGGTTCGTTCTATGTTTTGACCGCTGTTTTGGATTATGAAAGCGATAAGGCCGAGGGTATCAACACAATTAGCGTCCTTCTGGGGAAGCGTTATTCGCTTACCTTTAGCCTTGCGTTGTATGTCTCTGGTGTTTTGATGATGTATGAACACGTTCTCTTCGACCTGGGAACGGTACTATTGGCATTAGTAATAGCTATTTTTATGTGCTACCTAGTTATAAAACCCGAAAAAACGAGTGTTTGGAATCTCTTAAAAATGGCATCAATAACAACCCTAATACTTGTCGCCATAGAGATAGTTATCAGAGTATCCATCCACTAGTAATCAAAAACACATCCCCAGGAAGATCCTCAATGTTTACACGATGTTTGACACACTCATCTTGTCTAAACTTAGGAGTTTAAATATATTAAAAGGAAAATCTATTGATAGACGCTCCAGACGCTCACACAACCTCTACAAGTCTCAGCTAAGGTATTACTACTTTAGAGGACCATTGTAAAAATTAAGAGTTAACAGTATCACGCTAACAAAAAACATTGAAGTGAATGCTCTATGTCCCTACTCTTTGATTCTTGCACAATTCTTTCGTTATCTCTTCTTTCGTTCAAATTCATTTTGAGATTAATTCTTTTTACACTGATTATATTAGGTTTCGGGTTTTCCCTTTACTTCGTCTGTAGAACATCCGTTGGGGTTCTATCTCGCGGTATTTATTGTAAAGGCATACGCTGCAGTTTCACCACCTGTCTCAGGGTTTCAAACATACCGAGAGAAGAAGTTAAGATGCAAAGAAAAAACGTTCAGGAAAAGGATAAAGCGGTTATTCAATATTTGCATCAGCATCTCACTTCAATGTGGAGAAACGTTAAGGAAGCAAGCTTTGAAATACACGTTCAGAGAGATAACATTGGAATTTATTTTTATGCCCATCATTGTGGGTTTAGGGGAGAAAAATGCTTCAAGGAAGCCTGGAAGAAGATCCATTCTCTAAAAATCAGTTTGGAAACACGTTTCCCTAATATTGAAGTAGAAGTTCAAGAGTTTGAAAATCTGAAAAAAGTTTTTGATATCGTAGACATGGGCTCGAAAAAAGAAGGAAAAAAGAGTTTTCTAGTTTTTCAAAAAAATGGTGTGGAGACCTGGTTGAGCGTCATTCACATTAAAGGAAGAATAGAAAGCACACCAAACGAAAAGTACTCTCAGATAGATAATCTAGTTAGAGGTTTGACTAGACTAGGAACAGAGGCACATTTTATCGTCTACTTCAAAGCTATTAAAACACGTAGCGTTAGAACAGGTAGGAGCCTGGAAAAGGTGAAAGCGTCTAAAGGGGAACTTGCACAGGTAGATGAGGAAAAACTAGAGGAAAAAGAAAGGGAAATCGGGCATATTACCGGTTTTTGGAACGTTTCATCGTATGTTCTTGTAAAGGCGGAGAGTGAAGCAGAAGCAGAAATTCGGGCAACCCAGATTAAAAACATTTTGACAACTGTTTACTCCGGAACACGCTACAGCCCGGATATTGAGATTCTCAGTGGAAGGAAAATAGAAAGCAAATTAAAGAAAATCATCCTACGCAAATCGGTCGGAAGAACGGGAAAAATGGCGAGCACACGGCTGGCAGCTCTAGTACATTTCCCCGAAAGACCTGTCCCAGGTATTGAAGCCTACGAATACCCTGATTTTGAGATTCCTCCAAACACTCTATTTAATTATTTCAAGGGAATACCCGCCGCTTATGTGCTTTATAAGGAACGTAAAATCTTTACCTGCATGCTTGACCCCGAGGATTTGAGGCGCGGCCTGGCGGTTCTAGGTACTGTGGGCAGTGGAAAAACACGTTTTGTTATGAACCTCGTTGACAAGCTACTAAGGAGGAAGCAGTTACCCATGCTAATATTTGAGAATAAGGGTGAATTCATAGGACTCTTCAAGGCACTACCCCCGGAAATCGCCAAAAACATTGTGATAGTATGCCCAGGCAGCGAATTTGCGCCCCTAAAAATCAACCTTTTTGACCCAGGGGAGATGGACCCGGAGGATTATGCTCGAAGGCTGTACGCTCTTATCGATGAGACGCTTCACTCACTCTTCCGCTCAGACAGTGAACTTTCGCTACAAATGTCGAAGGTTTTAAGCGAGGTACTACCCAGAGTAGTGAGAGACGAAAAACATAGAAACTTCGAATCGCTACGTAAACTGCTCGAAGACTACGCAAAGGAAAACAGACAAAAAGTACCGTACTTAGACAGCACCATACTTGCAGTAGACGCCCGCTTAAACGTTTTCCGTCAAGGGATCCTAAGCAGAGTTTTTGAAGCAAAAAAAACCAATCTCAGCCTAAATAAACTCTTAGAAAAAATAGTAATAATAGATTTTAGTTATCTATTGTCTCAAGGCGGAACCAAAGAGGACACACAGGTGATTATGAATCTTATTATGCTCCAAGTTTTTCAGGCAGGCCTGAGAAGAATAAATGTAAACAAACTGCAACACCTGGTAATAGTTGACGACGCACGTTTCTTAGTACCAGAAATCTTTAGACGGCGGAGTAGTGGAGATACAACTATAGTTGAGGACATGATCACAATAGAGCGAGGAAAGGGGCAAGGGCTCGTTTTGGTATGCCAAGATCCAGCCATATCGAAGGTGGCGCTCTCCAACTGTAACACGCGTGTTGTTTTTCGAATTGCCTTCAAATCTCCCGAAGAGGAAAAATACATAAGGCTAGGTCTGAACATTGCTGAAGAGCAGAAGAGACATCTTATTATACAGCCCAAACGCGAAGCAATAATGAAACTAGCGGAGTACCCCTATCCCTTCAGAATTAAAACACTAAACTACCAAATTCCCAAAATTAGTTTTCAAGAAATAGAGGAGCATAATAAGAAACATCACATCTGGCTGTATCAAGATAAAGAGGTTAAAAACGGAGAAATACCAGAGCCACACAGCGGGGATGAGAGGTATGAGAACGAAATTCTGTCCTGGCTTGTAACACATGATTATATTACGGTCAGTAAAGCAAGAGAATTAATTAAGCTGACTTACCAGGAAATACAAAAATTACTAGAGAAAATGCACGACAAAAAAGAACTTTTACGATCCATACATTATTCCCCTTTCAGCGGAAAACAAACACTATACCACACAACCAAGGATGTTAGCCAAGTATTCATAAAAAACGAGTTAAAAAGTTTTATACTCAACAATAAGTTTAACGTGACTATTCGCATAGTTGGCGAAGGAAGGAAAAAAAGATGGATTGAGAAGCTCTCCTCCTTAGCATCCGAGAAGGGAGTGATAGTCACTATTGATGAAAAAACAGCAGATCAAATAAGAGAGCGGTGTAATGAAAAGAATTGGAAGGTGATCAGTTTCACAAAAAGTGGAATATCAGAATTAAAGGCATTCCTCAAAAAAACATCAACCGAAGGAGAAGCGATTCACATCTTCATTATATGAAAAAATAACAATCATAGGACCCATTGGAACACAGTCAGAAACTCCAGCCAAACTAGACTTCAATAATAAGAGGCGAAGCGTAAGTTACCAGTGAAACCAATTAGAAACATACATAAATAAATGAGAGAGGAGATACGGATAACTTCTTTGGAATTTTGCTAAAGTTCATCGCATTAAGAGCTTAATGTTTGTAAGCGTTTTCCAGTGCCCTTATAGCGGGTAAATCTCCTTTTGTTAAAAAGCTTATGAAAGCTTTTCCGGCGGTACTAATATATGATATTTTCGACGCCAAACCATACTTCTCCAAAGCGGCAATGGTATGTCCACCACCCACGAGAGAAAAAGCCTCAGAATTCGCGACTGCCTCCAGAAGTTTCCGTGTGCCAATATCAAATTGAGGTTCCTCGTAAACACCCGCAGGTCCATTCAAAACAATGGTTTTCGCGTTTTCAAGTATCTTAGTGAACTCACTTATTGTTCTGCTGCCAATGTCCTTAATTGGTTCATTCAACGGTAAATCCTCTATGAGAACCTCCAAACGTTTTCCACCATCATCAACAGCAACATCTTTTATCATTTCAATTGCGTCATCATATTTGTCCAACAAATGTCTAACATGGGAAACGCTGTCCATTAGCCCTCGTGAAGAAAGCATCTTCATATTCACGTCGCCGATGTCAATACCCTTGGCAACCAAACAAATGTAAGAGATTATACCTACAGGCAGTATTATATCCGCATTCTTATTGTCTAACGCTTGTTTCATTATCTGGTAACTATCCGCAGCTTTCATTCCACCCAAAACATAGACTGAGGGCCTCTCAGGGTTCTCGGTAACGTTCAGAATAGAGATGACCTCTTGTTCCATCACTCTCCCAGCAGCAGAGGGCAGGACATAACAAAAACCAACTACGGAGGTATGATTTCTGTGGGCAGTTGAAAAAGCATCATTAACAAAGATATCCGCAACACTTGATAACCTCTGAACCATAGGAGAGTTGATTTGTTCATCAAGTGTTTTAGGACCGACCTCATCGTCATAGAATCTCACGTTCTCTAGTAACAGGAGTTCACCATTTTCCAAGTTTTTAATGTGGGTTATTGCCTTGTCGCCATAAACCTCATCAATATACTTCACAGGCTTACCCAGAATCTCGCTAAGAACTCTCCCGTGTTCTTTCAAGGGCAGGAAATCATCATCTCCCCTTCGTCCTTGATGCGCCAGGATAACAACTCTCGCACCTTTCTCGGATAACTCTGAAAGAGTTTTCGCGTGTGCCTTGAACCTTCTGTAGTCTGTTATTTTTTTGGTTATAGGATCTATAGGAGAGTTGATATCAATACGTATTAGCACCGTTTTTCCTTTGAATTCAAAATCATCCAGAGTGTAAAATCTTTTGTTGGGCATTTAAAACTCTCCTATGAAGGCAGGAATAAAATACGTCACGTGTATCTATTATAAAAATTTTATTCAATTCTCAAAAAACATGTATTTATTTGATGTATTTATATGTATAAACTATTAAACATACTTTTAAAATTAATAAAATGTCAAGCGCTGGCATTTACACTCATCATAAACCTTTCCGTTTCTTTGGCTTCCAGTACCGCCACTTACTGTTCCAAGATTTCCAACCTGTTTTAACATACTTCTCCCTCTCTTTAAAGTCCTCCATAACCCACCTTATCAAAGCATAAAACCTCTCTCGCCCACTCTCCAAAGGCAAGGTATCACGTGGTACCCCCAAAGCGGCATAATAATCTAAAAGGGAGTTCTCAACAAGGTCTTGCAATTCCCCCTCAATACGTGTGGGCTTAACATTATAGCCCTCCTCCATAAGGGTGAGCCTAATCTCGCTAAGAACCGAGCCGGTACAAATCTCTATCTCCTCATCCTTACTCACTTTAAGCTCATCCAGAGCCTCCCTCGCCAGCCTTAAAGCCTCCCTGAGATAGGTTTTCTTTGCAAAATTGGGTGGACGAAAATGAGAAACGTCAATCAGCTTCACTATATACTCACCAGTTTCACGCCGCAAAAAACCCAACAAGCATCCACCTACGAGATCCCCCCACCCGGCGTCGTCTATCTGTACAACCATTGCGATCACATCCAGAATCTACAATAACTCAAGATAAGATATAAATTCTACCCATAGCATCACCATCACTCCGACAATTGACAAAAAATTTTTGGTTTCTAAACGCCAAAAATAATTTATAGCCTAACCATTATCTGTTGATGGAAAGAACGGGAGAGTTGATTGATATGGTTGTAAAAATTGGAATTAACGGTTTCGGAAGAATAGGACGCAACACCTTCAGAGCAGCCATGGAGGATGATAACGTCGAAGTTGTGGCAATAAATGACCTCGCCGATAACACGGTCTTGGCGCATCTTCTCAAGTACGACTCGATTTATGGTAAACTTCAGGCGGAGGTTAAAACCGAGAAAGGCGCCGATGCCATCTGGGTAGACGGGAAAGAAATCAAGGTTTACAACAAAAGAGACCCGGCGCAGATCCCTTGGGGAGAACGGGAAATTGACATTGTGATAGAGTCCACCGGTGTTTTCAGAAACAAAGAGGATGCAAGCAAACACCTAAGAGACGGAGTTAAAAAGGTGATTATCTCGGCCCCCGCACAAGACCCAGACATCACAATAGTACTCGGCGTTAACCATAACGCTTACGACCCAGACAAGCATCACATAATTTCGAATGCCTCCTGCACAACAAATTGCTTAGCCCCAATAGCAAAAGTTTTGAATGACAACTTCCACATTTTGAAGGGAATTATGACAACGACCCACGCATACACGAACGACCAGAGAATTCTAGACTTCCCCCATAAAGATTTACGAAGAGCAAGAGCCGCAAACCTTTCAATAATACCAACCACCACAGGAGCCGCTAAGGCAATAGGGTTAGTATTACCAGAACTTGATGGAAAGCTCGATGGAATGGCCCTAAGGGTTCCGGTTGCAGACGTCTCGATAGTCGACTTGACTGTTTCTGTGGAGAAACACACAACCAAAGAGGAAGTCAACGAGGCCTTCATCACCGCCGCAGAAGAGGAAATGAAAGGAATTCTAAGCTATACAGACGAGCCCCTGGTGTCGGTGGATTTCATAGGAAACCCCCACTCCTCCATAGTCGACCTCGAGAAAACCTACGTGGTTGGAGGAAATCTCGTAAAAGTTTTGTCATGGTATGATAATGAGTGGGGTTACTCAAAAAGATTAATCGACCTCGCCAGCTTTGTACTGAAGTAGCCTCGAAAGCAAAAACTACTTGAACCGAATTCCACACTCTTTATCGAATTATATTTTTATTAAATCTCTTGTAGACTATCTCCATCCAAGAACACACTAAACCAAATCATGTCATTAGTAACGTACGCAGCAACTTACTACGCAGAATCCCTTTCTTACTAAGCTGAGATAAGTCGCTGAGATATTTTATTCTTATGTACTCGTCGCCGCCGGATAAATTCGCATATTTTCTGTACTCTTGGAAAAATTCTGTAAAATCATTCACACTCGCCAATTTAGATTCAACCTCTGGAGATATTCTTATCAAAACATCAGGATTCGAACATCTTCCACGGGTTATCTTGAAAGTTCCAACACCACTCTTACTCAAGTAAAACAGTGTTCCCCCCGCATTAAACTGGAGCGTAAGGTCACTAACGACATTATTCGCCTCACTAACCTCTGGGGACTCCATCCTAGCGTGGAACCATTTAAGCAGTTTCTCGTCTCTGAAGTTAGTGTCATTGAGAGGACTATTCGTCTCTTTAAGCGTATTTTCTATTTTTGGAGAGAAGCTACTCTCTGTTTCTTCACTCTGTTCAATTTTATCGGAGCTGCTCTTAAAGAGTTTAAAGATCACTTTTTAAACCTCTCTTGCATTTTACTCGTATGTTAAGAAATATACAAACTAAGTTAAAAACATTTCTAACTTTGTTAAAAGTTATTGAGAAAGTCGCAAACAAGGAAAAATTAACCTCAATCAAGTGTAGAATTAAAATCGAAAATTCATAAAAAACCGAACAAAAGGAAAAAGAGTATTCATAGCATGGTAGAGGATATAGCTTTAATCTTATCTGATTAGAAAACAAGAAATAAAAAAAATATTTAAGACTCAACAACTCAACTAACATCGTCAACAAAAAAGGGGAGAAAAATGGCAAAAATAACGGTCTCCTTAATAAAAGCGGATATAGGGTCAATAGCGGGCCACACAACGGTACATCCAGACTGTATAGAAGTAGCAAAAAACATGTTGGAAAAAGGGAAAGAAGACGGAATAATAATCGATTACCACGTGACCCACGCAGGAGACGACTTGGAACTCATAATGACTCATAGAAACGGTGAAAGCAATGAAAAAGTACACAAACTAGCGTGGGACACTTTCATCAAGGCAACCGAGATCTCAAAGAAGCTCAAGCTGTACGGAGCAGGACAAGACCTTCTTAAAGACACGTTCAGTGGAAACGTCAAAGGAATGGGGCCCGGGGTAGCAGAAATAGAGTTCGAAGAGAGAGGAAGCGATCCAATAATAGCGTTCATGGCAGACAAAACAGAGCCCGGTGCCTTTAATTATCCCATCTTCAAAATCTTTGCGGATCCATTCAACACAGCGGGACTAATAATAGACCCATCCCTCCACCAAGGATTCACATTCCATGTCTATGACATAATGGAGAGCAAGGCAGTACGCCTACACTGTCCAGAGGAAATGTATGACCTCTTGGCACTGATAGGAACAACGGGAAGATACGTTATTAGAAAAGTGTGGCGAAAAGACGGTCTTCCATGCGCAGCCATATCCACAACAAGACTCAGCCTGATAGCAGGTAAGTACGTTGGAAAAGACGATCCCTGCGCCCTCATACGCTCACAGCACGGACTACCGGCCACCGGAGAAGTTCTAGAACCCTTCGCGTTCCCTCACTTAGTTGCGGGTTGGATGAGAGGCAGTCACACGGGGCCGCTGATGCCTGTGAGTGTTAAAAATGCTGTGTGTACTAGGTTCGATGGACCCCCAAGAATTATTGCCTTAGGCTTCAACGTTACCGACGGCCACTTGGTTGGACCAATAGATCTATTTGATGACCCCGCATTCGACCTAGCGAGACAGAAAGCTAATGAAGTGGCAGAGTTCATGCGTAGACACGGACCTTTCATGCCTCACAGGTTAGGACCCGAGGAGATGGAATACACATGCGTAAGTTTCCTTACACTGGTATACAGAAGTTCATTCGTACATAACTGATCTTGTTGAGATTTCCTCACGCAGTAGAATACCCTCCCCGGTGTCCTGAAAAAATTGGCTGACAGGTTCGTCGTGGAAGAATAGTCTAGCCCCATCCTTTTTCTTTTTTTTGGCGCTTTCCGTTCGACCGCTCTCTTATCATGAATTTGTTTAGTGCGCTTTAAAATAGCTTGGTTTTTTTAATTCGGAACGTTGAAAAATGTTTCTCCAGAATCAAGAAACACTAGATTTGTTTTTACAGGTAAAGTAGCTTGATTGAGGGGAAGACAACAACTAAGACGGAGGGGGAGAAAAGCAGGCTTGCTTTTTCTATTTATTTGAGGATTTTATTCTTTGCCTGATGGTACGTAGTAGTATTCACCTTGCTCTTTTTGTAATCTGTCCAGTCTCGAATTTTCTTTGTTGATTCTTGGCCTACCATTTTCGGGATCTCTGCGAAAGGTTATGTTCAAAACTTTGAGGAACTGGTTCATACCAGTCCTGAGGTCCGTTGGTGGTGATGCTACGCCTTCCACGCCAGGTATACCACTAAAGACCATTAAGCTGTCTGACAGACTGTCAACGCCGATTATGTCGTGTTCCACCACGAAAGCGGCTACATGCCAGTTTTCTATAACACGTCTGATTGTTCTCGCCATTCTTAGTCTCTGTTCGGAGGATAGAAAGGCGCTGGGCTCGTCCAGAAGATATATGTCAGCCTCTCGGGATAAACAAGCGGCTATTGCCACACTCTGGAGCTCCCCGCCGCTCAGTTCATTGACCTGTCTGTCGAGCAAATTTTCCACTTCTAAAGGTTTGAGTACATCAGACCGGAATGCACTGCTGGTTGCCCTTTTTCCCCCAGTCTCTTTTAGTAAGAGCTGTACTGTTCCGTCGTAGCTGGCTTTTAGGTACTGAGGTTTGTAACTAATCTTTACGTCTTCTTGTGGGGGTTCTCCCTCGTCGGGCGTTATCACCCCAGCTAGTAATTTGATGAAAGTTGTTTTTCCTATTCCGTTGGGGCCTATTATTCCCACAACCTCTCCTTTGTGTATCTTGCCCCCTTCTACTCTCAATGAGAATCCACCGTAGCTCTTTTTCATCCGCCCGAATGAGAGAAGGACTTCTTGGCTCTCCCACCCACCGGAGGGAAGGGGGCTGGTGTGAAATCTAATGGGTTCATCACGAAAGCGTAGATTTTCGTCTGGAAGGAATCCATCTAAGTAGATGTTAATACCCTCTCTGACACCGTGGGGGTGTGAGACTACGCCATAGGCTCCGGTGGTTCCGTAGAACATACAAACTGAATCGCTCAGGTAGTCCACCAGTGCCAAGTCATGCTCAATGCATATCACAGTTCTGTTCTCATCCGCGAGCTTTCTTATCACCCTCGCAATGTTTAGGCGTTGGTAGATGTCCTCGTAGCTTGAGGGCTCATCGAAGAGATACACGTCTGCATCTCTCGCGACGGTGGCTGCTATGGCGACTCTCTGGAGTTCTCCACCACTCAAAACTTTTAACTCCCTATCCCATAGCTTTTTTAACTCCAATTCCTCTGCTAGCTTTCTCATCACCCCTCTCTCGTCTACTCTTTCTAGGAGTTCCCCAACAACCCCCTTCACAACCTCGGGTAGCCTTGTGATGTTCTGAGGCTTATGAACTATTCGTAGCTCTCCCGTGGAGAGTTTTTCGAAATAGGGCTGTAACTCACTGCCTCGAAAATGTCTTATAATCGTATCCCAATCGGGTGGACTCTCATAATCACCCAGATTCGGCCTTATTTCCCCAGCAAGAATTCTAATAGCCGTAGTTTTTCCCACACCATTAGGACCTATTAGCCCCGTTACCCTTTCTGGTTTGGGAATCGGTAAACGGTAGAGTTTGAAAGCGTTTGGACCATAGCGGTGTGTCAGATTTTCTTCAAGCTCCTCTGGAAGATTTATAATCCTGATCGCTCCGAAGGGACACTTTTTTACACATATCCCGCATCCAGTACACATTTGCTCCGAGATTAAGGCACGGCCTGTGTCTGGACTAAAGGTGATGACTTCGTCACCCATTCTTACGGGTGGGCAGAACCGGTAGCATTCCTTCTGGCAATCCTTTGGCTTGCACCTGTTTCTGTCAACTATGCCTATTCGCACCATATACAGCCCTCAAGATTTTGAGTGAAATCTCATTAAAAAATTTTAGTCCATTATACGGAGGTCGGCCCTCTTTTTAAGGAGTACGTCCCCCAGCATTTATGTTTTGAAAGGATACATAATAATCTTTTTAGCCCCTCGGAGGAGGATTGAGGTTGATTGACGAATTTGGTATCAAATCTTGAAGTTTCATCTACTTTTTCGTTTTAATTTATATATTTTTTTATTTTTGATTATTTAATTAGCAGAGTTTTTATATTAAACAAGGAAAAAAATTTCGGAGATGAAAATGTCCAAGGTGAAGTACAGCCTAGCAGCCCTACTGACGATCATACTACTAGTCCTGGCAGTAACACCCATCATGGGAGCTGAAGTTGTCAGCTACTGGTCGCTAATGCCAACCCAGCCCTGGTTCGGATGGTTTGGATGGGTCGGCTGGATATTCCCAAAATTCCCATGGCCTATCTGAGCAATCAACAGGCAACCCCACCACACAATCCATACACAACAGCACTCACCCCAAACCCACTCATCTATTTTTTTCTTAAAAAGTTATTCAACCACCCTTATACCAAGAATTTATTTAAATAAACCCCACCAAGATTAGCTCCATCACACACAGTCACACTGTAGTGGATAGGTTTCGACTCGATTTTTCAAAAAACTAGAGTCAATAATAAAAGTAGTCTCTTCTTCTAGTTAATCTTAAATCTAAATTGTTCTTCAAAAATAGAACAGTTACTATACTACCCCGGAAAGGTGTTTGAATTGGAGGAAACGTGGCGGTTTTTGGACTTGGGAATAATCGACCCTCCAACGAGCGGGGCAGTGGGTGAAGCGATTCTGTTAGCACGCTCGGAAAAAATAGTTCCCGATACACTCTTCTTATATCAGAGAGACCCACCTGCGTGTTCCATCGGCTACTTTCAATCTGTTGAGAATGTGGTAGATGTTGAGGAGTGTAAAAAACTAGGTGTTGATATTTGTAGAAGAATAACGGGAGGAGGAGCGATTTACTCGGACAAGGAGAACCTCACTTACAACATAGTTGTGAGCGAAAACAACAAAAAAGTGCCAAAAGACGTTGTAAAGTCATACGAGGTGCTTTGCCAGGGCGTGGTTGAAAGCCTAAAAATGCTAGGCCTAGAGGCAGAATTCAAGCCAGTGAACGACATTCTAGTAAACGGAAAAAAGATAAGCGGAAGCTCCCAGACAAGAAGAAAAAGCGTCATACTACACCACGGAACACTCCTCATAAAAACAGACATCAAAACCATGGCGAGAGTACTCAGAGTATCAAGAGAAAAAATGAGTGACAAAATCGCCAAATCAATAGAAGAAAGAGTAACCAACCTAGAAATAGCTCTCAAAAAGAAACCAGACATAAAAATCATAAAAGATTCTCTGAAAAAAGGATTCGAAAAGGCCCTAAACATAAAACTCGTACCAGGAGAACT
>JAUQYY010000131.1 GCA_030587505.1 Candidatus Sigynarchaeota archaeon | reverse complement strand
CTTCACAAAATAGTGATCCAATCCAATCTCCCCGATAGCTACCAGATCCTCGGAGCTTCTTCTAATCAGGTTTAGGGCTCTTTCCAAGTCTTTTTCGGTGATTTTCTTGGAGGAGTCTGGGTGTAAACCCAAACAGGGGTGGACAAAATCAGGAAAGCGGCTTGAGAGTTTTAGGATTGCCTCCATGGAGTTGGGATCCATGGACGCGGCTACGACCGCCGCTACATTGGCTTGCTTTGCGCGGTTAATTACGTCATCTATGTCGAGGTAAAGGTCAATATGGCAGTGAACATCAACAATCAACGGATACCACCAATTTCATTGTTCCGATTCTTAACTAAAACATATTTTTATCAAAGAGATGGACGAAGGAAATATACACGATTGTCAATTTTTTCGGACGGTTGGTGAGAGCGAAAGTTTAGGACATCGGATTCCATATTTTCAACATTCAATAAAAAGGTTTATAGTTTTAAAATGTATAAAATATATGTAGAGGTGTAAGTTTGTCAGAGAGTAAATACAAAATCGACTGGAAAAAGCTGATAGAGAAGTTTAACTCCCTAGTGGATTTCAACTTTCGACACGAGGTGGAGACCCAGCTTCAGGAGTACATTGAGAAGCTGCCACAAAGTTATAGGGAGGTATGGGAAAAGTTTTCCAACTACGATGTAAAATCGAGTATAGAGAACATTAGGAAATTCTTTGAGAAAACCAAGGAAGGACAGAGACTCAAAACCATATCTGGAGCATTCATCGTCGCGTTGATAGGAGGTTTACTGACTGCGATCGTTCTCCGCTTCTTCCTCGCCCAAAACGTGATAATGGTTGGTTACTCGGTTGTGCCCACAACAGGGATTTATGGGGTAATATTCGCGTTTTACTTTATTGGAGCGTACCTCGCTTATCACTACCTCACCACTAAGACATGGAGGCAATCCTTAAGAAAAAATAAAGAGCTAGCAATGGAAAAGCTGAACAAGGAACTCGAAAACATCAGGGCGTACATAACATATCTGAGCGAATTCTCCAAAAAAATCTCATCCGAGGCCGGGCAAAAAATCTCGAGAATCGTAAAAGTAGGCACAAAGATTGAGGAGGAAGAAAAACCAGCCACAGAAAACCAAGACAATGTTAGTAAAGCAGAGTTTGAGGAAGTATGAACCGTGAGGCAACCATGAAAGAAAATTAAAGAAAGCTTCACGGAAATAGGAATCGCAGTTATTCTAATTCTAAAAACTTCTTCACCCCTAGTTTGGGGTCACACACATATTTTCAAGCGTCAACCGTTTGAATGCCCAAATCAACACAAATAATAAGGCTGAGAGGGTAATTCTAATCAGAATTCAGCATCGAAAACAGTGTGGTGATAGCTTTGCCTACTTGTCCGCGTTGTGGCCAAAGAACAGAGGAATGGTTTGTTTACTGCAAGTATTGTGGCCTGCCTCTAAAACAGGAATCGGAAAGGCCAGGAAAAACGGTAACGATAAGGGTGGAAGGGGAAGAACCTGAACAGCCCGTACAACACACGGTAAAAGCAGAGAAACCACCAAGCATTACGGAAAGTGAGAGCAAGCTACAAGTGGTGGAAACCGCCGAGGTTGAAAAGGTGCCGGAAGACGTTAAGAGAAAACTCGTGGAAAGGGGTAGAACCTACCTCATAGAAACGCGTCTGAGGAAACTGAACAAGGACTATGAAACCCTAAAGACCAGACAGCTCGTGGGAGAAATCACAGAGGAAGAATTAGAGGAGAGATCAGAACCCATTCGGCAGGAAATAGATGAGATTAAGAAAACACTGGAAGAAATGGGCGCCACCGAACCACTCGAAGTAGAAACACTCCTGGCTGAAAAGGAGACGCATGTCGAGAGGAAGAAGAAGTTGGATGAGCTACTTCTGAAGGGAGAGATCAGAGAGACAGTCTACCAGAAACTGGTTTCGGAGTACGACGAAAAGATAAGAGCCGCTGAGAGAAAATTAGCCGAGGGGATTAGACAGATGGAGGACTGGCTTATTTCGCTTGAGGCAGAGAAGCAGGAGCTATTAGACCAGCAGGAAATTCTGATGGCCAAAATGAAGATTGGAGACTTGCCAGTAAAGGAGTACGAAGCCAGAAAGAAAGAATTGGAGAACAAAATAAAAGACACCGACCTCGCCTGCCAATTCTTGGAAGGAGTGATAGAAAGATTCAAAGCCGTTGAAAAAACAGGCTAAAAACCCTTTAATCACCGCACATCTCACGGAAGCATCGAAAAAGAGATGCGAAACAGGAGAGCGGGGGAGAAACCATCCATGACTACTCTCCAGAGAAAACAAACCCGTACCAAACCGTGTAGATGAGAAGTCAAAATGGCCACAAGTCATGACTGCTCTGCTTTTCTAAAAAGCCTTATTTCGTTGGAAGACTCCTAATTAGACTGCATGATTATCATTTCTTAGTGGTGAAGTGATTTGGGGAGAGCTATTGTCATTTCAGGGTGTCCTGGCACGGGGAAAACAACCCTAAGTTCCAGGCTGGCAAAAATTTTAGGAGCGGAACTAGTTGGTCTGGGTGAACTGGTGGAGAGAGAGAAGCTCTACAGTCACGTTGACGCCGAACGGAATACAAAAGTGGCAGACCTAGATAGGTTAATACCCAGGCTTGTGGAGCTCATAGAGGCGTCGGAGGGATTCGTGATTGTTGAGGGACATTATTCGGACA
>JAUQYY010000128.1 GCA_030587505.1 Candidatus Sigynarchaeota archaeon | reverse complement strand
TACGCTCCAGCGAGCTGCCCGACATGGGACGTCCTAACCCTGGTGGCAGAACCGGTCATTAAGAAAATCGCTAGGAAAAAATAGCCCATCCCTCTCTCATTTTTTGTTCCAAAGATTTTGAAAGTAGGAAGGGTGGGTAAACTTTAAATGTGTTACACGCACTACTTCACTTAGCTTAAAATAGGAGGAGTTGAAAAAATGCCTGGTTCACATGGTAGCCTAACAAAAGCAGGAAAGGTTCGAAGCCAGACCCCAAAGGTTCAGGGCAAAGAGAGAAGAATGCCCATTCCCCGAATCAGAAACAAGCGCAACTACATCAAGAGAATAATCAACGAGAGAATCCCAGGTCAGCAGGGCCGCGCACTAACCAGAAGGGGGCGCATCTAAACAAACCATATTAGAAACTATTTTTCCCAACATAAAGACGAATTTTCCTAGCACTCCCAACCACATCAGTTTACACCACCCTTCCTGTAAGGGTTCCTTTTAGAGGAAAACTTTAATTGTCAAGTACAAAAGAGAATTGCAGTGATAATTGGGTGGTGTGATTGTATTGCTAACCACGGTTATTGGATCCTTCCCAAGGGTTGACGGCATGGATTTACGGGACAATATTATTCTTGCCGTGGAGTCTCAGATCAGGGCAGGTATAGATCTCATCAGCGACGGCCAGACACGAACCGACATGATCACATACTTCGCGGAGCACGCTAAGGGGTTCCAGCTTAAAGGAGACAAGTGGTACATTGTGGATAGGATTGAGCATGACGGCGAAAGCGTGGCGGCCGAGGACCTAAGCTGGGTTAGGGAATACCTCCAAGAAAAGTATGGTGAGAAAGCCCCAATGCTCAAGGGAATAGTCACCGGGCCTATTACGATGATCATGAGCGGACTACTAAAGACAAAAGAATACAAGGGATACAGGGATCCGGAACTGTACAAGGATATGGGGGAGTTCGTAAACACCGAAGTCCAGTTACAGTTAGAGGCCGGCGTGGATGCCATCCAGATAGATGAACCCTACTACAGCGTCGGAGCCCCCATGGACCTAGCCAAAGAAGCCGTGAGAATAGCGAGGAAAAACGTGGAAAAACCAGTCTATCTCCATGTATGCGGAAACGTTACAAAGGTTTTTGACACTCTGCTCGACTTCCCAGTGGATGTTCTAAGCCACGCCTTCGCGGGTGAGCCCAAAAACTTCACCGTTGTCTCTGAGGAAAAGCTGGTAAAGGCTGGAAAGAAACTGGGCGTGGGGTGTGTGCGCTCCGACACCCCGGAGCTCGAGGACGTGCCGAGCATCGTTGAGATACTGAGAAAAGCGATCGAGTTCGTGGGAAAGGAAAACATCGTGATACACCCCGACTGTGGGTTGAGAGGGCTGAAGGACGACAAGGTGGCCAGCGAAAAGCTGGCACGCATGGTTCAAGCCGTAAAAGAAGTAGAATAAAATCTTTCAGGACGGTTTCCACTTCTCAGCCATTCTGTCCAGCTCCCTCTCTACGTCTGGCGGTAGAGCCTCCGGTTCGTGTGTAGACAGAATCCGCTCCACCTCTTCTCTCGCCCTTTGGTAGGCGGTTTTTGAGCCCCTCTCCTGCCAAAGAGAAGTTGTCATGCGATCAATGACGATTGAGGGTAGGAGCTGTTCTTTTCTGAACCACTTGAGGGTATGCCTCTTGTTCAGGAAGTGGCCTCCTGGTCCAACCTCACCGATTAGTTCCTCGGCGAGCGATTCCCTAGAGATGTGGATCCCACGCATCAGCCTGAGCGCCATTCCGCAGAGCTCATTATCAATCACAAGTTTCTCAAGGCTCTGGCAGCTCTCAAAGTCCAGTATGCCGGGACCCGAAATCACGTTAATTCCGGCGAGTGCGCCCAGGGTGATGCCCAGCGCGGATTCGAAACCCGCTTGAGAATCAACAGTCTTTGAATCACTGAGGCCCAGGTAGGCGTGGGTTGGCAGTCCAAGAAACTTTCCGACATGGGCGTAGGCGCAATCAATCATCATGGTTTCTATCGCTCCCATCGGTGTGGTGCCCAGACGCATATCGAAGATCGCCGGGGAGCCGCCCCAGATACAGGGCGTGCCGCGGTTTGCGAGTTGGGCGATGACTATTCCGCTCAGAGTCTCCGCGGCGTGCAGGAGGACGGAGCCGGCGAGGGTTGCTGGGCCGGTTGCACCCGCCAAGGGCATGGAGACAAGTTCAACGGGGATACCGCTTGTTGCACAGTCAAGGAGGTTCTGTGAGGTTATGTCACTCCATTCGAGCGGGGGGCTTGGACAGGCGTCAAATATGGCCATCGGCCTCTTTGACACGTCACTCTCACCCGAAGCGACTTCCAGAAGCCTCTTCATTTCGTGAACTCCGTCCTTTGTGAAAGAGCCAGTCACCACGGGTTTGGTTGAGTTCTTCAAGACGACGTATAAGCGGTACCGGTCCACAAATCTTTCCGGGACATCGGTGACGACCAGCGCCGTGCTCTGGGCGTGGATGTGTTCGAGGTAATCCGCGACGCGGACGAATCTTTCAAGGTCTCTGGTTACGGGCTTTCTTATGACGCCCTCCTCGAGAATGTTTATCGCGGCGGAGCCGGGGTCGAAGTGAACATTGTTGCTCTTTAGAAGTAGATCGTGTTTTCCGTCACGACTGTAAATCCTAACCTCCGAGGGCGTAGATTTTACACACCTACTAACAAGATCCTGCGGGAACCTGGCTACCTTCTTTTCGAAATTTACTATCACACCGTTTTGATGTAGGAGGCTGAGAACCTCGGCGTTGTCAATCCTGACTCCTGTGTGCTCCAGTATTCGCAGAGCCGCGTCGTAAATTTCCTTTATGTTCTCTTCTTCCAAGAGGCTCAGAGCTGGGCGCTTAGCCGTTCCCGTCATCTCAGACATCACCACTAATGATTTCCTTAAGCTTCCTTACCGCTTCCATGGCGTTTTCGGCGTATGCGTCTGCGCCTATTCGTTCAGCCCAGTCCGGGGACGCGGGTGCCCCTCCAACTATAACCCTAACTTTATCTCTTATCCTCTCTTCGACGAGCAGGTTTATCGCTTCTTCTTGGTGGGCCATGGTGGTCGTCAGTAGGGCTGACAGCGCGACAACCTGTGCGTTGGTTTCCTTAACCTTTGAAACAATGGTTTGGGCGGGTACGTCCTTTCCGAGGTCTATCACGTGGAAGCCCGCGGCGGAAAGCATAGTTGCGACCAAGTTCTTGCCCAGGTCGTGGATATCGCCTTCCACGGTGGCGATCACAACCCTGACATCCCTCAAACTACCAGACGCTGCTTCTTCCCTGTGAAGGTGGGGTTCGAGAATTTTAAACGCCTTATCCACAAACTCCGCGGCTATCACGAGTTCAGGTATGTACCGTTCTCCCTTTTCGAAGAGAAGCCCCATCTCTCTGAGCCCCTCGGATAGGCTGTCTATTATCCTCTCAACAGGCACTCCCTCTTCGAGGGCTTTCCTAGTGAGCCTTAGCGTCTCCTCCTCGTCAATATCCAGTATTGCTTTAACCATTCTCTGATGCAGGTCACTTTCCACTCTCTTTTCAACTCCATGAAGTACTATTCTTACATCAATCCGAATCAGTTTCGTTTAACCGGGTTGAAGAAAGGGATGAAGGAAATGCTGTTTAGTCGGATATGTGGAACCCGTAGTATATTATGGATATGCCCACGAGGATTATAAGCGGTGTCAAGAGGTCAAAGAATTGAATGCTAAGGATGCTAGCAAGACTGGTTGAAGCTCCGGCTAGGATGAGAGTAAACACAATTCCAACGAGGAAAAAGAAGATTCGCTTTTTAACAATGCCTTCTGAAACTCGGTAAACCTTGACCATAAAGTAGGAAAACACCACCAAACCCACTGTGAGGATGAGTGCAAGCGTCACCGTTAGGAGACCCGAGAAGATAATGTCAGCCGTTGCCACATCTTGGATCGTTATCGACCCGGGCAACCAAAGCACTATCAGAGGCAAAGCAACAAAGCCAACGAGGGGTATAATAACCCGCGGGTTGAGAATCTGGATTTCTCCGAAGTTTAGGCCTATTGAAACCAGTAGTAGCAGCCCCAGAGAAATCATGATAAACATGAACATGAATTTGGTTCCAAGGATTAGGCC